>DATNFP010000043.1:0-8842 GCA_035606335.1 Flavipsychrobacter sp.
TGGATTTAAGCCATTTTTTCCAACTAGCGTCTATAAATTCATTGTGCGCCACAGCAAGCACAACTGCATCGTACTCTTTACCATCCGGGTGCGTCATTATAGTATCTATACCATATTCATGTGCTACTTCCTTGGGATTAGCCCACGGGTCATATATAGTGACATTAATACCGTACGACTTTAACTCATGCACTATATCTACCACTTTGGTATTGCGCACATCAGGGCAATTTTCCTTGAAGGTGATACCCAACAATAGAAGGTTGGCATTTTTAACAGGCACATCATTACGCAACATCAAACGAACTACTTCGTTAGCTATGTACTGCCCCATGCCATCGTTCAGTCTTCTACCTGCCAAAATGATCTCAGGATGGTAACCTGCTTCCTGTGCTTTTTGTGCTAAATAATAAGGATCTACACCTATGCAATGACCGCCAACCAGACCTGGCTTAAAAGGAAGAAAATTCCATTTAGTAGCAGAGGCGGCTAATACTTCGTGAGTATCTATATTAAGACGATTAAATATTTTGGCTAATTCATTTACAAAGGCTATGTTGATATCACGCTGCGCATTTTCTATCACTTTAGCAGCTTCGGCTACCTTAATGCTTGATGCCTTATGTGTACCGGCTACTATAATACTCCGATATAATGCATCTACTTTTTCTGCCACTTCAGGAGTAGAACCAGAAGTCACCTTTTTAATTTTTGTAACAGTATGATTTTTATCTCCGGGATTGATACGTTCAGGAGAATAGCCGCAATAAAAATCCACATTGAATTTTAATCCCGATACTTTCTCTAAAACAGGTACGCACTCATCTTCTGTGACACCGGGATATACGGTAGATTCGTATACAACAATGTCTCCCTTTTTTAAAACCTTTCCGACAGTTTCGCTTGCTTTGTATAAAGGAGTTAAGTCGGGGCGATTATTTCTATCCACAGGAGTTGGAACAGTAACAATAAAAAAGTTGCAATCTTTTATGTCTTCCAACTTATTGGAACAAAATAACCCTTTTGTATCAGGCAATTTGTTGCATGTAACACTTTGCAATAAAGAGCTTTCTACCTCCAATGTGTGGTCATTTCCACTTTGCAGCTCTTTTATGCGGGAAACATTTATATCAAATCCTGTTACAGGATAATGCTTTGCAAATTCAACAGCAAGTGGCAAGCCTACATAACCCAACCCAATAACAGCAATACGCTGTGTGGTATTTTCCATTTTATAGAAAAATTATTTAAACTTTCTTAAACCTCTTCGTGATTTTTTTGATTAGTGCCGGCTTACCATTTTTACTATTCTCATAGTATCCGTAACCATATCCATAGCCGTAACCATATCCATAGCCATAACCTCTGCTTGCCTTCACATCATTAACTATAAGATTTAATTTTGGCAGTTTTTTATTTCTGAACAATTCGTCAGCGTTCTGTAATTGTTGCTTATAAGTATATCCCTGCCGAACAAGATATAATGTGCAATCTGCAAAGTCGCTAAGCAATTGTGCATCTGTAACCAATCCTATAGGAGCGGTATCAATAACCACATAATCAAAATCTTCACGGAGTTTGCCAAAGAGTTCTGCAACACGTGGTAACATAATTAACTCGGCAGGATTAGGAGGAACAGGACCTGATGGAATAACATAGAAGCTATCTAATACACCGGAAGGGGTAATGATCTGGCCATACTCAGCTTTGTTAATAGCATAATTAGAAAATCCAACGCCATTATCTATACCGAGATTTTTTGAGATCTTAGGTTTGCGAAGATCCAGCTCCATCAAAACAACTTTCTTACCTGAAAGAGCTAAGGTACTTGCCAGGTTAATCGCAACAAATGATTTACCCTCACCACTCATACTTGAAGTCAGCATGATTATCTTCTCATTTCTACCTGCAAGAGTAAATTGCAGATTGGTGCGAAGTGTTCTAAACTGCTCGGATATAGCGCTGCGGCTATCTTTTTGCACGGCAATTATAGCATTGTCATCACTATGCCCAACCTCTCCTATGATAGGTAATTTGGTATTACGCGATATATCATCTTTTGACATTACTCTTACGTTCAGAATGTCTTTAATAGCTAATCCAAATGCCGGCAAAAACAATCCAAATACAAAAGCAGTAAGGAAAACTTTAGATCTGTTAGGTGCAAAAGGAGCAAAATCAGATTTTGCAGCATCAATAACACGGGCATTAGCTACGTTTGCCGATTTTGATATTGCTGTTTCTTCTCTTTTCTTTAGCAAGAACAGGTATAATTCCTGTTTAATATTCTGTTGACGTGAGTAGTCCAGATATACTCTTTCGGTAGTTGGAACTTCTTTTATTTTGCTATTGAGTGTACCAAAACGTCTTTTAAATTCATCAATACTTACCTGTAATGAGGTTTTTGCTGAAGCAAGACTGGCAAGCATATCAATTCTGAGCCCGCTTAATTGCTCATCAATATTCACAATACTGGGATTGTTTTCAGTACTACTCATCATTAAGCGGGCCCTTTGTCCTTCCAGATCATTATATCTTTCCATGATTCTGGAAAGTGGACTACTATTGTCTCCCCCTGAATTATCGGAAAGAATTGTAGGAACAACATGTGTATTGTTTTTGTTATCCTTTAAGTATTTTTCCAATGATTCTATTACACTGTATTCAACCTCCTGATCCGCTTCACGTTTAGAATAGTCGCTTGTATTTTCCAATAAAAGCTTGGCCTGTTCATCTATATCTGCAATGTTATTTTCTTCTTTAAAATTCTGTATTTGCTTTTCAATTTTCCCTAACTCTTCGCCTACTCCTACTAAACGATCGTCGATAAAGGATATTGTATTATTTGCGTTCCTATTCTTATCATCAATGTTTGCCTGCAGATAAACTGCTACTAATTCATTCAGAATATCTTCACCTCTTTTAGGTATTGCGTCAGTGATACTTAAATCAATAAGGCTTACCTTACTGTTGATTGTCTCGACATCCAGATTTTTAGTACTCAGCTGGATAGCCATTTGATAAATAGAAGAGATAGAAACATAATATTGATTATCATCCCCACCTAATGAGGTATTGGTCCTTTCTACTACAACATCTCCCATCGCCAATTTTATAGTATCTCCCCATTTACCGTCCGCTATTTTTTTATGCCCCTTTTTTAATATCTCATCAATGGTAAAATTATTTTTGTCAAGAATTTTTATCCTGTATGTATGAGATTTGTCAAAAGCTGAATCAGAAGGCCAGGGCGTAAATACAAATCTGAAAGGAGCAGCATGGTATAGCTCCATATTCTTTATTCTTCCAGATGAAGAATAGCGGATATTGAGCTGTAAATTTCTTACTACATCTTCCATTAATGTACGACTCTTAAATATTTCAACTTCGTTATCCACATTATTTTTACTGCCCTGCAATCCAATATCCTGCAAAAGCTGATCTTCATCAAGCATGCCACCAGCAGCATCTTTTTTATCATCTTTCACTAATACTTTAGCCTCGATTTTATATTGAGAAGTGCTATAACGTAAGTATAGAAAGGCAAGAGTAAGTGCAACAATAGTGCAAATAGCAAATAATGGCCAATTAATGATTGCTTTACCTATTATCCTCTGAAAAGTCACTTTAGCCTCTTCACTATGCTGACCGCCCGCATCGAAATTTTGATTGTTTTCCTGTGTCATTATCACCTTCTGCTAACTGTTACTAATAGATTTGCTAAAATTATAAGCGGCGTCAATATTGCCGAAGTTACCTGTACGTTACGATCACGTGCATAATCAGATAATGCAGCCTTAGACTTATTTGGAGCTACATAAACCAAGTCGCCCTTTTGCAGATAGAAATAAGGAGACTTATAAATGTCGCTTGAATTTAAGTCGAAGCGAATAAATAATTTATTACCATTATCTTCTCTGACCAATAATATGTCATTGCGCTTTCCATATGCGGTAAGATCACCAGCCAACCCTATAGCATCAAGAAGATTTATTTTTTCATTTGGTACCAGGTATTGTCCCGGGTGGTTAACCTCACCTAATACAGTCACAACAAAATTAACACAGCGCACGTTAACAACAGGATCTTTATAATATTGACTTGCCTTTTCCCTTAATAGATCTTTTGCTTCCGTAGTTGTAAGCCCCCCTACTTTCACCCTTCCAACGAGAGGCATTTCTATTTCTCCATTATTATCAACAAGATAACCAGGTACAGTGGCGGCACTGCTAACACTACCGGAATTATTTCCACCATTACTTGAGGATCCAGTGTTGTCCGGCATAGGTGGAGCACTATTTACCACATCTGTACTGCGGGGGTCTAACGTTTGGATGGAGATCTGAAGTATGTCTTTCGATTGAATCTTTGGTTCTATAAACTTACTACGTTCTATTGCCAGTGGGGTATTATTTAAACTATCAGGCACATTATTAAAATATGTCATTTGCTTAGGACCTGATGCACACGAATTAAGTAAAATAATAAAGCCAATAAAAAACAAGCTCAGACCGAAGCCATTAAAGCTTCGCTCATTTAAATGGACCATCTGGCAAAAATTTTTACAAAAGTAATGTAAAAAGCTGTCTAAGCAAATTCATGCATTATTATTTTAAAATGAAGGAAATACCTGTTTATACATACTTTTTTAATGAAAGTCTCTACAAAAACTCAATAAAATGTGCATTTTGATAGAATTTAATTAAATAAGCTTTAATAATAAAGTAACGTAGGGATATAAAAAAGACCCTATGGTTTTTGGTACCATAAGGTCTAAATATTAGGACAATTCTATCTATTAACTGCAGCCGGTAGTAGTTCCACAGTTCGGACACATATAACATGTGCCATTTCTTAAGGTAATATTGCCGCAGTTCCGACAAGCAGGAGCATCTGCGCTAGTGCCCATTAGCTTTTTCATATCGGTGCTGTTCGGAGCTGTCGCTGCAACTGCTTTGGGAGCAGGAGATGTTATCTTCTGTTTCTGTGTTTGAGGTTGAGGAGCGGTAATGCGAACCTGGGACAATTGCTGCTGAGATAAATCTTCTTCATTCTGCTGCAATCTATGCGGATCAGGGACATGCACAAGGTCTGTACGATCAAGATATTCGTACGCTAACAATCTAAATATGTAATCCAATACAGAAGTAGCTGATTTAATATTAGGATGGTCAACTACTCCGGACGGTTCGAAACGTGTGAATATAAATTTATCTACATATTCTTCGAGTGGAACACCATACTGCAAACCTACAGAAATGGCAATAGCAAAGCTATTAAGCAGGCTACGCATAGTAGCGCCCTCCTTTGCCATATCTATAAAGATCTCGCCTAAAGTACTATCGTCATACTCACCCGTGCGCAAAAACAGTGGCTGACCGCCTACTTTGCCCTTAAAGGTGTATCCGCGACGCTTAGCAGGTAGTTGTTTGCGTTCCACTATACGGCTCAATTCTCTTTTGAGCTGAGTATCAGGGCTTGCCTGTACACGTTTGTTTACTTCTTCCAGTAATTCATCCACAGTTAGCCGGCTCATGTCCACTATCTGGCTGGCAGTTACAGCTTCTTCTTTTGTGTCTTCTTCTTTTTTCTTTTTATCACTCTTATTGCTTAGTGGCTGACTTAGTTTAGAACCATCACGATATAATGCACATGCCTTAAGGCCCAATTGCCAGCTGAGGTAATAGCAATCCTTAATTTCATCGACTGTAGCCTCGTTAGGGAGATTAATAGTTTTTGAAATAGCACCACTAATGAAAGGCTGAACAGCTCCCATCATACGGATATGGCCGTGAGCATGTATGTAGCGTTCTCCTTTTTTACCACATTTATTTGCACAATCGAATACAGGGAGGTGTTCTTTCTTAAGATAAGGAGCACCTTCCACTGTCATGGTGCCACATATATAATCGTTTGCAGCATCCATTTCACTATCTGAGAATCCTAATTCATGTAAGAGGCTAAATTCAGGATCATAATATTGTTCGGGTTTAAAGCCAAGGCGTTGCAGGCACTCTTCTCCTAATGTATAAACATTAAATACAAAGCCTATTTCAAATGCACTGCCTACCGCATTGTCTAATTTCTTTAATTCTTCAGCAATAAATCCTTTTTCACTAAGGCTCTGAGGGTTGATATAAGGCGCTCCGGCAAATGTGCCATGTCCTTTAGCATATTTAACTATTGCATCCATTTCCTCCGGCTTATACCCTAATTGTTTTAAGGCCGTAGGTATGGATTGGTTGATGATCTTGAAATAACCACCACCGGATAATTTCTTGAATTTCACCAATGCAAAATCGGGTTCCACACCAGTTGTATCACAATCCATTACTAACCCAATAGTACCTGTTGGCGCTATTACGGTAGCCTGTGCATTACGATAGCCATATTGTTCGCCTAATTGTACAGCCTCATCCCATGCTTTAGTAGCAGCTGTCAGTAAATAATCAGGACAATATTTAGCATTGATGCCCATTGGTTTTATCTCGATCCCCTCGTAAGCTTCGGCAGCATCGTAAGCGGCAGCACGGTGATTGCGCATCACCTTCATCATGTGTTCACGGTTCTCGCTATAACGCGGAAAAGCGCCTAAATGCTGTGCCATTTCTGCGGAGGTTTTATATGAAACCCCGTTCATAATAGCTGTAATAGCACCTGCAATAGCACGGGCTTCTTCACTATCGTAAGGAATACCGCTTACCATCAGCATAGAGCCAAGATTTGCAAAGCCAAGACCTAATGTGCGATAATCATAGCTTAATTGTGCAACCTCGGGTGAAGGAAACTGTGCCATTAATACAGAAACTTCCAGCACTACTGTCCATAAGCGCACCATGTATTCAAAACCTGTTACATCAAATGTATTTGCTTCTTCATCAAAGAAACGACGGAGGTTGAGAGATGCGAGATTACATGCTGTATTGTCGAGGAACATGTATTCTGAGCAAGGATTGGAAGCACGAATCCTTCCACCTTCAGGGCAGGTATGCCATTCGTTTATTGTAGTATCGTATTGGGTACCGGGGTCTGCGCAACGCCATGCTGCATATGAGATCTTTTCCCATAATGCTTTCGCTGGCATTTTGCGCATTGTTTTGCCATCGGTACGGGAGGTCATTTCCCAATCTTCATTGTTTGTAAGACGGCGGAAAAATTCATTGGGTATGCGAACAGAGTTATTAGAATTTTGACCTGATACTGTACGATAAGCGTCTCCTTCATAATCAGAAGCATAACCGGCTGCTATCAAGGCGCCTACTTTCTTTTCCTCTTCCACTTTCCAATCTATGAAATCAATTACTTCAGGATGATCAAGGTCGAGACATACCATTTTTGCAGCACGACGTGTAGTACCACCGCTTTTTATAGCACCTGCTGCACGGTCACCTATTTTCAGGAAACTCATCAAGCCGCTGGAAGTCCCACCTCCACTCAGCTTTTCGCCTTCTGCACGTATATTAGAATAGTTGGTACCTACACCTGAACCATATTTAAAAATGCGAGCTTCACGAACCCACAGATCCATGATTCCGCCTTCATTCACCAAATCGTCGGTTACACTTAAAATAAAACAGGCATGAGGCTGAGGACGTTCATAAGCATTTTTAGAACGTTCCAGCTTATCGGTTTCAGGATCTACATAATAGTGCCCCTGGGCTTTACCGTCAATACCATAGCTATTATATAGGCCTGTATTAAACCATTGAGGTGAGTTAGGAGCACAACTTTGATGAAGTATGCTATATATTAGCTCTTCATAAAATATTTTAGCATCTTTTTTAGAAGCAAAGTATCCATATTTCTCTCCCCAGCTACGCCAGCAATCGGCCATGCGATGTGCAACTTGCTTTATAGAGGTTTCACGACCGAGGCTACCATCTGGCTGAGGCACGCCAGCTTTGCGAAAGTATTTTTGTGCAAGAATATCAGTAGCTATCTGAGACCAATGTTTAGGTACCTCCACATCCGTCATCTCGAATACTTTTTCCCCGGTCGGATTACGAATAACCGAAGTGCGGTAATCGTATTCAAACATATCAAACGGACTTACCCCATCGCGTGTATAGTGACGCTGAAAGGAAAGGCCTTTGCCCTTTGTTGTTGTATTAACGCTCATGTGGTGGATAAATTTTTTGGTTAAAAATGTCTATTCAGGTGGATAGTAAAAGTATCAAACCGAATCAAAAATCCGCTGGAAAGAAATCAACCGTTTGTGGATAACTTAGCTATAATTTATTTTATATAAAGTACCGCTTGTTAATGATATTTTATTATGTTATTATCGCTTTGGCAGGATGGCTTCCAAAAAGTTTTTAATATCCAAAAAAAGGCATTTTTACCCAATTATTGCATAGCAAATTTACTGAATTTTTAGCTGATATAAGGCTTAAAATAAAGATCCCAACGCACTTATAACATGATTTTATAAATAAAAAAGAGGTGCTTTTTAAGGCACCTCTTTAAATTATTATTTTAACCGGATTATCTCACAACCATTTTTTGGATCATTCTCTGTCCATCTGCCATGAACTCTACAAAGTAGACTCCTCTTGGCTCATTGGTCAGATCAAGCTCTGTCGTGAATTGTCCTGTCGTGTTGCTAAAGCTCCGCTGCTGTATCTGCTGACCTGTCAGGTTCGTTACCGTGATCTGTACATTCTTGATCAGGTCGGTTGCCGTGAACTCTACCGTGAACTTGCCTGTTGTCGGGTTCGGATACATAGACAAATGCTCTACATTGCTCACATTGCCCACACTCGTAGATATCGGCCCTTTGTGGAACTTAACCACAAAGTCTTCCGTTTCTCCTGACGTATACGCTCCACAAGCGTCATCCGAT
>DATNFP010000044.1:0-18156 GCA_035606335.1 Flavipsychrobacter sp.
ATGGCAGATTTGAAAGCGCCTACTAGGTGATCCTTATCGGGAAATTCGCCTTTCTTTTCTTTCATATCACGAAATATACGTTCCAAAGCATAATGCACGGCGCTACCAAATGCCAATGCATCATTGCGTAAAAAGGGTACCTTAAGCAGATATTCATAATAAAAGCTTAGCGGACAATGCAAATATTTAGAGAGCGTAGTATAGCTCATAATGAACTGGTTTAGTGTACGCTCAATCCATTGGTGGTTGGCAAGTTTTATTCGCACATCAGGTACAGAAGCCATTGCCCATTCCATATGTTTTATTACATCTTCGCTGCTTACATTTTGCTGCAAACGTGCTTCAGGCGGACAAATTTCATCCACAAACATTGAGGTTTCCAACCCCTTGCCCACATTATCACTAATGGCATAAGAAACCTGCAGGTGTTTTTTAGCGCGTGTGAGCGCTACATAAAACAACCTTCGTGCTACCTCCACTTTATAAGTTTTCTCTGAATCTTCATCAGTGCTTGTAATTGTATCAGGGAGTTTGTAATCGGTGCCCCCTCCTCTTTTGCCTTCCCAGAAATTTTTTGTGCAGCCGATAAGGAATACATATTCAAATTCATTTCCTTTAGCACCATGGGCAGTGTAGAAATGTACTCCATTATCATTTTGTATAACCCTTTGTAACGGCAAGGATATTCCTTCATCAAGCATGCGATCCAGCATCCTCAGCAGTTCCGCAGGTTTCATTTTTGAATTTCGGCTATATAGTTCTCTTACATAATCAAAAAAAGTATGAAGCACTTGCACATTCCAGGCATAGTCTTTAGAGTGCAATTGATAATTAACAATGCCACTTTCATAAATAATTTTTTCCAATAGCATTGGCAAAGACAAATCCAACTGAACACGCTGCCAGTGGGCAAGGTTGCTACCAAGCCTGCGAAGCGCTTTGGCAGATTTAAGATTAAGCGATTCTATCAGCAGATCATTTGTCAAAACAAGATTCCAGTAGCCAAGGCTTTTATCTTTTGCACGGTTAGCCTGTATATATAGCGATAGTAGCGCAATATCAGTAGATTCTATTTCAAATGCAGGCGTGTGCATTATTTCAAACAGTAGCGCTTCCGCACTGAATGGTTGTTTACGCTCTTCATCCAGATAGCGGATTATATTAATTATCTGCTCAATAAGTGGGAGCTCCAGTATATTCACAGGTTTTTTAACACTGTATGGAATACCTTTTCGCTCCATAAGTGCCATGATATTTTCAGCCTGCTTATGCTGGGCATATAATACTGCAATTTCATTTAGATGTATGCCCTGGCGTTGTAAGTTTTCTATTTGCAATACGAGGTCTGCTTCTTCCTGTAAAACATTGGTGTACGATTTTACAACAGGTGTAACAGCATCATTATTATCTTTAAAGCGTAGGGCAGATGCGATGATATCTTTATTAAGATTTAATTCCTGTAGTTGATATATAAGCCGTTGTCTGTTGTTTTGTATGGTTGCTGCCGCTCTGTCTAATATTAATTGCGATGAGCGATAGTTGTGAGGCAATACTATTATCTTAATATTTTCTTCGTAACGCCTGTAAAAATCAATAATGTTGCGAATACGTGCGCCCTGGAATTCATAAATCGATTGGTCATCATCCCCCACTACAAAAATGTTAGAATCCTGCCCCCAATATTCTGTTAAAGCATTGAGCAGATCATTTTGCGAGCCATTGGTATCCTGGAACTCATCAACTAAGATAAACTGGTGACGCTCCTGATAACTTTGCAGCAATCCAGGGTTTTTTTTGAATGCCTCCAATACCCAAATGATCATGTCATTAAAATCGTAACGACCGATTTCTTTCATCTTCGATTCATAAAGATCAAAGAGTTCAGCCGCTGCTCTTGTGGTAGCCATTCTTGAGGCTTCTTCATCGATAAGTGCCTGCTTTATATCTCCCTTTTTATATCCCTGTCGTGATACTTTGTAAATATATTGTTCTCTGGCGGGCAAATCTGTCAGGTAGGTATTTATTGCAATTGAGATATCTGCATGACTTAAATTTTCCCTTTTCATTAGATCGAAAAGGCGGCTAAGACGACTCGCATCATAATAGATGTTACCACTTAGCTTTCGCAAAATATGGCCCTGCGGCAATTGTTCCAGGATTTCATAGAGTAATTCCGTGCGTTCAAGATCAGTGATGGGTTGTAATGAACGTAGGCTGAAATAATCGCTATTATTCTGGATGATATTATTACAAAAAGCATGAAATGTATAGATGTTGACCCGGTGTGCTGCAGTGCCCACTATCTGTAACAACCTTCTTCGCATGGCATTGGTGGCCTCATCTGTATAGGTAAGACATAGTATTTCATTAGGCTGAACCTGGGCCTCACTGCGTAATAAGTTGGCAATGCGCATCGATAATACTTCCGTTTTCCCCGTACCTGGCCCGGCAATCACCATCACAGGACCGAAAACGGTATCCACAGCGTCTTTCTGGTGCTCATTCAAATTGTTGTATCGCTCCAGGAAAACATCCTCTTTTATGATCATCATTTCTAATATTAAGGGGAAACATGAAATTAAGAAAAAGATTGCCCTTACAGCTTTTCTATTTAGATTTGGCAATATTATTGATTGATAAACTTATTGTTTTCCTATATAGACGAAGTCGTATGAAAAAAATATTTCTGCTTATAGCCATCTTGGGAATATCTGTTGCTGGATTTGCGCAGCAAAAAGAGGTAGATTCATTATTACCATATCAAAAAAATCCTACACTTCCCGCATTTCATATTTTGATGATGGATAGTTCTACCATCTTCAATACTTACTATATTCCTGAAGGCAAACCCACAGTGCTGATGTTATTCAGCCCTGATTGTGACCATTGCCAGCACCTTACAGAAATGTTATTGAAGGGGATGGATTCCCTCAAACAAATACAATTTTACCTGGTTACCCCAATGAATCTTACTATGCTAAAGGGATTTTACGATAAATATCATTTGGCAGATTATAAGAATATCAAGGTGGGCAAGGATTATGAATATTTCTTTTATAATTTCTATGGGGCTCATTACGTACCCTACATCGCAGTATATGATAAACAAAAAAAATTACTGAAAACTTTTGAAGGCTCGACTACCGTCAAAGATCTATATGAGCTAACAAACAAGAAATAAATTATTCCTTAATATTAAAGTGCTTCGTTTGACGAAAAAGGTAATTCGTTGAATGAAACGTACATTTCGTCCAATGGCTTAAACTTATTATTAACTATCAATTACTTTTGCGCCAATTAAACCAAAAGGCGTATAAATGAAAAAGATTTTACTATTCTCGTTATTATTATTTATTGCACCAAATGTTTTCGCCCAGGACGACACATTAGGTCTTATTGCCCATTGGGATTTCAATGGCACTGCCAAAGACATAACAGGTAAGGGGCATAATGGAACATTACATAATGTTACCAGTGCAGTCGGTGAAAATGGCTTGCCTAATACTGCTTACTATTTTACAGGAGACCTTACTAATCATAGCTATATATCTGTCCCATATTCTCCTGATTTGAATATGAATGAATATTCTATATGCGCCACTTTTATGGTAAAAGGGTTTTATAGCGGTTTATGTCAGGGGAACGTCATTATTGAAAGAGGGGAACAATACAACAATGGAACTTACGCATTGATTTTTACAGACAATGATTACGATAGCGGTAATTGTTTCAACTTTGATTCTGCTCATGAATCTTTTGAAGTTATTGCTGCGGCTAATTTGCCATCTATCGGATCATGGACAGACTCCCCATATATCGCTGAGAATAAATGGTATAGCGTAGTCGGGATTTTTGATAGTACAAAGGCCAAAATATATATAAATGGTGAATTAGTAAATATAGCCCACCCTGCAGGGTCACCATCTACCGTAGGAAGTAGCACCGATGGCCTCACAATAGGATTTTATGGCTTAGGGGATACTGTAAATTATCCCTATCCATTTAAAGGCGTTATCGATGACATACGTTTATATAATAGGGTATTGTCAGATAGTGAAATACAGAAGTATGATAGCAGTACCACCTTATCTGTAGGCAATCTTTCTGAAACAACTCAATCATTAAATATCTATCCTAATCCTGCAACTAACATTATAAATATCCGTACTCAATTTCCAATTAATATAAATGTCAAGGTATTTAACGAATTAGGGCAAAAAGTAAAAGAAGGCCAGCTAGTAAACGGCTCCGGCAAGCTATCCGTTGCTGATCTTTCTAGCGGACTCTATTTTATTAATGCACAAACAAATGATCAGATAATCACAGATAAATTTATCAAACTATAAAAGCTTAATACCAATAACAAATCCAGAAATGAAGAAGATATTAACTCTACTTGCAATTTTGGCATTTTCATCGGCCTCATTTGCACAAGATACTTTAGGACTTGTCGCACACTGGGATTTCAATGGCGGTACTAATGATGTTACAGGTAAAGGCCATGATGGAACACTACATAACGTTATACCGACAACTGGTAAAAATGGGTTACCTAATACTGCATACTATTTTACTGGCGACCTAACCAAGCTTAGTTATATATCTGCTCCAGACTCTCCAGATTTGAATATGAACAGATACTCGATATGTGCGACTTTTATGGTAAAGGGTTTTTATAATGGTCTATGTCAGGCAAATGATATTTTTCAAAGAGGTGAACAATATAATGATGGAGATTATGCATTGGTTTTCACGGATAATGATTATGATAACGGCGATTGTTTCAAATTTGATTCCACTCGTGATGCATTTGAGTTATATGCAGGAAGAAATGTCCCTTCTAATACTGCATGGATTGATTCTCCGTTCGTTACTGAAAATAAGTGGTATAGCGTTGTAGGTACTTTTGATAGTGTTAATTTTAAAGTTTACGTTAATGGCAAACTGGTAAATACAGTTTCTGCACCGACTCCTCCATTAGCTATAGGAACGAGTACAGCTGGTATTTCAATTGGATTGAACGGATCAGGAGATATCGTCAATTATCCCTATCCATTTAAAGGTATTATTGACGATATACGTTTATATAATAGGGTATTGTCAGATAGTGAAATACAGAAGTACGATAGCAGTACCACCTTATCTATAAGCAATCTTTCTGAAACAACGCAATCATTAAATATCTATCCTAACCCTGCAACTAACATTATAAATATCCGTACTCAGTCTCCAATTAATGCAAATGTCAAAATATTTAACGAATTAGGCCAAATAGTGAATGAAACAAAAATAATAAATGGCACTGCACAGTTTTCGGTTAACGATCTCTCATCAGGACTTTATTTTGTTAAAGCACAGGCAGGAGACCAGATAATTGCAACAAAATTCATAAAGCAATAATAAAAAGAATACACCACAAAACTAAAGCGGCTTATGCCGCTTTTTTTATTACCACGCTATTATTTATTTTACACTTTAAATGCATACGCTTACCAAAGTCAGGTTGTTTAGAATTTTATTATGGATGACTTATCCATTAGCGCTGATATTTATTTATCCCTTTACGTTATTTAAAAAGAGAAATAAAGGGTCATTATTTTTCTTTTTTGACAGGTATGTTATTGGTGGCGCGCAACGTGTACATCTTGATATAATGCAGTGTATAGAAGACAAATACAAACAAGTATATTTCACACGATCGTCTTTCAATGATGTTTTAAAAAATGGATTTTATAGTCAGCCAAATTCTAAATGTAGCGACATTCATCTCTGGTGCGATAATTTGATTTTCAGAATTTTTACAGTGCATTATTTTGCCTTTTATATTAATAGACATCAAAAAGCGCATGTGTTCAGTTCTAATAGTACTTTCTTTTACGATATGCTTCCTTTTATGCGTAAAAGCGTTATTAAAACCGAGCTGCTTCATAATTTCACCTATGGTAAAAAAGGAATGGAATTTTTTGGGCTGGCAAATTATAAATATCTAAATCACAGGATCTGTGTAGACTATTCGACCGCAATCAATATAAAGGAACAGTACAAGGAACATACTATACCCAAAGAGTTTAATGAAAGAGTAATGGTTATTGAACCTGGTGTATCTATACCTGAATTATACAACAAGCATATCGCGCTACCTCTTAGAGTAATTTATGCCGGGAGGGGATCTGCACAAAAAAGGGTTTATTTAATAGAGAAGATAATGGAAAAATGCCTTGCAGAAAAATTACCAGTTGAATTTCATTTTGCGGGAAGTGTCGTTTATGAACTAGCGGAAAAAACAAAACAATCCGCAGTCATACATGGTGAAATAAAAGACAAAGCTGAAATGGATAAATTATACTTAGGATCTCACATCTTGATAATGACCTCAGCTTACGAAGGATTTCCAATGGTAATTAAAGAAGCAATGGCGTATGGTTGCATCCCTTTAGTAACAGCCCTCGAGGGAAATAAAACTCATTTGGTTCACCTGAAGAATTCCTTACTGATAGACAATTTTCAAAATGAAGATTACGTAGTTCAAGAAGGTACTGAATATATAAAAATGCTTTGCCGGGATTTACAACTAACTGATTTGCTTTCGCAAAAAGCCTATAAGTACGCAAAAGAAAATTTTAGCATCAATATTTTTTTTAAAAAATATTCCGACTTTTTTAATGGTTAAAACATGTATTTTCTGATCTTTCCTTTTGAGACGACTTTATTATAGTATTTAGGATAAAAGGTAGCTATAATTATTTTAAAGATCATACCTATAGGATTTAGCCTTACCTGGTGTAAAAGAAATTTTTGAATAATATCCGGTGAATAAAAATCTTCATACTTCTTCTCAAAATAAATTATAGTATTATTTATCTTGCTTTTATCTTTCAAAAAACTTCTCTCCCGTGAGTTGTTACTGTAGTTATAATCGTAACCAATCATGGATAGGTATTTGAACACTAAATTATGATAAGCGAAGTTTAACCATAGATCCCAATCCTCCCAACCCAGGCTCTTCCATAAACGCTCATCGTAACCACCAACTTTTTCCCACGCTTCCTTTCTATATATTGCACATGCTCCTATACAGTTTGTTAGCAGTAATTCCTGGAGGCAGAATTCTTTATATTTATTAATGTCTTTATTGTCACCAAATTGTTGGAAGTCAGAATACACTATAGATATCTGAGGGTTAGACTCAAAAACTTCTTTGGCTTTTGTCACATACTCACTCCTAAGAATGTCATCCGCGTCCAAAGGCACTATATATTTCCCGTTAGCACTCCTGATACCGTTATTTCTTGCTGCCGAGGGGCCGGAATTATTTTGCTGTATGACAATGTAGCCTTCGCTTTTTAATAATTCTAATTCTCTGATAGTATTGCTATCGCCCGACCCATCGTCTACAATTATTATTTCGTAAGATATACCCTGTATTTTTTCAATGCTGGCAATGGCCCTTCTTAAAAAAGCACCATGATTATAGCACGGAATTATTATTGAAAAAAAAGGTTGCATCAAAATATCAGTTTATATTTTTTCTGCCAGTACAATATTATTTAAATATAGGTCAGACCTTTTTATTCTTTTAGGTAAAACCTTTATCAATAGCATGTTAAAAAGTAAAAAGGGTGTAATGAAAATTGAAAAAATGATTACCTCCAGAAACTTGGGCTTGTGAGGGACAAAATAATAAGCATACAACACCATTCCTTGTACCAAAGACTCGAAATAACTGCCTGTTTTTTCATATTTAACCACACGAAACCCATGTTTTTGCATCAAATGTTGAATACCGAATGAGCTATATCTTGCATAATCATAAGGCTGTTCGTGTTCCGGCCAGAAAAATGGACAGGTAAGCATCAAACAACCTCCCGGTTTTAATACTCGATGTATTTCTTCCAGTATTTCATCAGGATTGAATACATGTTCCAACACTTCACTTGAAAATACCGAATCAAAGAAATTATTGTCAAATGGAATTGTATTTCCGTCGTAAAATACATCTGCCGCCAAAGCGGTATTTTTCTCACTGACATCCGTTTGATAATCAAGGCCAATATATTTCTCTACGTTAAACAGGCTAACATATGGCTTACTGCCACAACCAAAATCCAACACGCAACCATGAATAAATGAAGCATTACGCTTAATTGCATTGTACAGGTTTATGCGTATTAAATAGAATGGATTAAAAAATACGCTATACCATCTTGGCTTAAAAGATTCTTTTACATTATTGCCCATTAGCGCTTCTTCTATACTTAATAGTTAAAAGGTTGCATGCCAGTCTGCCCACAAGGAGTATTTTCTATTAGCTTCAACTTTAAAAAATGCCCTTCTGTGGTATAAATAAAGCTCTTTAGCCTTTTCATAATCATACCATGCACCATCCAATTCCTCAGCAAAGGGTCCCGAGGCATCAAAAACAAGATCATACTCATACTTTTTATTCAGCCTTAACTTATTGGTATATTTTGCTGAATACATCTTGGTCATTTTTTGCAGCTTTCTAATTATTCCGTAATATAACTTACTGCGGGATATATAAAAATCTGAAAAATCAAGAACACTAAGGGTCGTCTGATCCACTAGTTTAAATTTTTTATAGCCTGCCCCTTTTAATGCATCAAGGGAATCAAATATTCCATCTTCTGAAAATTTATCTTCATCTGATTTGCATTCTGCTTCGGCAGATATATACTTAGGGATCTCGGATGTTCCTTTTAATGATTTTATCGCTACCGGATCATATCCTTCAATGTCAATTTTGCAATAATATGGTATCCCATATTGTTCCATCAATGTGCGGAGTGTAATGGTTTTTACCTTGACAATTTTTTTAAAATTATTTTGTCTTTCGCCAACATCAGCTATTAGTGAGCTTTTGGCTGAATCATTATTTAGAAAAAGATCTACAGTGGTATTGTCTGTATCGCTTATGGCATAATTAAGAAATATGGCTCTATCTCCATAGTTTTTAAATCTTTTTTTACATCCTTCAATAATGGATGGATCAGCGTCTATAGCAATAACTCGATAACCTTGGGTTAAATAAAACAAAGTATCTTCACCTGTATTTGAACCAATATCATAAATCAATTTTTTATCCATATTATATTGAAATATCATTAAGTTAAATGTATATGCTATTTATTTAACGCAATTATACGATAAATAAACTGTGTATTAAGCGACAACTATTTTTGTATCATGGGCATTGTTTTTCGCCAATCAATAAAAACCACGATCGTAATATTTACCGGTGCTGCACTTGGCGCTTTAATAGCATGGTGGTATCCTCGTATTATCAATCAACAGCAGTTAGGGCTTATTAATAATACTATAAACATCGGTGCCTTAGCCCAGTTAATAGTGTTATTAGGTACAGGTACAACAATGCAGGTATTCATTCAAAAATATGTAAATACCGATGAGAGAAGGTCAGTCTTAATTACAGTCAGCTTATTGGTTCCTCTGCTATCAACAATCGTATTTACTATTCCATACCTGATCTTCAAATCTTATATTATCCATAAATATCAACCGACAGACCAACCTTACATGGATACATACTATTTGTATATCCCTGTAATGATAATTATATGGAGCTACATGACATTATTTGATATGTATCTTCAGACACAGTTAAAGGTTGCTGTCTCCTCATTTGTGAGGGAAATTGTACTTAGGATCTGCAATGTGGCACTGATGGTACTATTTGTCTTTAAGATTATTTCCTTTTATCAGCTTGTTGCCGGAAGTTTGCTAGTATTTGCAATACCAGCTTTAATACTATTAATAATATCTCTGCAAACAAAAGGATTTAGGATTTCATTCAACTGGAAAGTTTTTAGTAAAGGAGAGTATAAAGAAATAATACATTTTTCCTGGTACCATTTGCTATTAGGTATAACAATTCCATTGATGGCTTCTTTAAGTTCTCTGATGCTTGCTACTGATGATAAAATGGCATCTTTAGCCGTGTATAGTCGTGCCCTGTTCATTATATCTTTAGTAAACATCCCTTACAGATCGATGAGCTATGCCACGTGGCCTATACTTAACAAGGCATATATAAATAATGAACAGGAAGAATTGAAGAACCTGTTTCATCGCTCCAGTATTAATATTTTAATTGTATCGGTTGCGATGTTTGTTATAGTTATCTCTAACCTGAATAATGCAGTAGCGGTATTTCCAAAGGGCTATGAAGCGATCAAGCCATTGGTAATGATCTTGCTTATAGGGGCACTGATCGATTCGTCAACCGGCCTAAATAATGAACTCCTGAGCATATCTAAATATTATAAGTTTAGCTTTCGTTTGTCTGTACTATTGATTATTATGCTGTACTTTTTTAATCATTTTCTTATACACAGGTATAGTTTTTACGGCGCAGCATGGGCTTCTACTATAGCCCTCGCGATTTTCAATATATTAAAAATGTTTTTTTTGTGGAAAAAGCTTGATATTCAACCATTCACATCCAAAAGTTCATTGGTAATTATAGCGGGAGTTGTGACAGTAATTATTGGATATTATATACCTTATATGATACATCCGGTAATAGATGCAATTCTCCGAACTATAATAATAGTGGTTTGCTATGGCATTTTGTTACTTTTATTAAAGCCATCCCCTGATCTCAATCAATATTTGCAAACAGTAAGGGCTAAAAAGAGATTATTTTAAGCCCATTCCCATATGACAATAATGTTAATTTGTACTAATTAAATCTTTTTATTTACCCATTTCCAAACTTTCCATCTCTATTAATCGTCTATTAATAAGAGGGGAATTTATCTAAAAGGTAAATTCCCCTCTTAAGTTTTTTTAAATCATGTTATTAAACAGAAATTAATTTTATAATTTGGGTATTGCATGAAATATAAAAAATATTTTTTCGTTTAATCATAACCATAACCCGGTCAATACCTTAAAAAATCTATCATGCTAAGAAGAGTACGCATTTTTTTTCGTTTTCTTTATGTACTTCTATATATATCCTGTTTTGCTCTGAAAGCAAATGCGTCTCATCTATTTGGAGCTGATTTTATTTATAAATGGAAATCAGATAGCACTTATACCATAATATTTACCGTATATGGCGATTGTAGCGGATCCGCTTTCCCCTCTCTCTCTTCTTCCTCGCCCGAGGTAGAAATTTTTAATGGTACTACTTTATTTAAGACAATCAATTTAAAATTACAAGCTCCTACTGCGGGTGTTGAAGTTACTCCGGTATGTCCAAAAGATACAAACAGTACCACTTGTCGTGGGGGAACGGTGCCTGGTGTTACGAAATTTGTTTACAGTGCAAATGTAACACTTACTGGTAAATCTGCTGATTGGGTATTTCTTTTCGACGGCCTTATGAGCTCTTCCACATCAGCTGGAAGAAGCAATAGCATCACCAATATATCAATCCCAACAACGGGTAGCATCATGCAGCTAAGAGATACCTTAAATAACCTACGTGCTCCTAATTCCAGTGCTGTTTTTACAGTTATACCTACGCCGTTTTTCTGCGATAATGAGCCGGCTAATTACAACCCGGGAGCTGTCGATTCTAATACCAACGATAGTCTTGTTTTCTCTTTGGTACCTGGTATAGATGCAGCCTCAGGCACTGTATCTTATTTGGCAGGTTATTCAGCCACCTCTCCTTTGTCGGCGACATCTGGCACTTTTATTTTTGACAATTCCACAGGGCAGATCAGTTTTACTCCCAATGCACTTCAAAAATCACTTGTAGTGGAGCAAGTTGATCAGTATAGAAATGATACACTTGTTGGTACCAGCATGCGTGAAATGACTTTTGTGGTTTTAAATTGCTCAAATGCTCCGCCAACAGGAAAGATAAGCAATCCTGTAGGCGGTTCTATTGTAGATACCACAGATTTTAAGGTTTGTGCATCAGAAGGTGGTTTTTCATTCAAAATAAATCCTGGTGATCCTGATAGCACAGATATTACTGTATCTTCTTCTGGTCTTCCTTCCGGAGCTACTTATACTGTCACTGGGAATGGTACTAAAACACCAAAGGGCACTTTCAGTTGGAGTACTTCCGGTGTTACGCCAGGCACTTACAGTTTTTTCCTCACTTATATAGACGATGCGTGCCCTTTGGCAAGTAAGCAAACCCAGGCATATTCAGTTATCGTACTGCCAGACCCTAAAATAAAAATTACTCTTATTTCCCCTGCTACCTGTGTGAAAAAGGCTGTTTTTACGTTTGTCCCTTTAGGCACCGATTCGCCTTGGCAGGCCCGCATATTTTCGGGTAGCACAATCATAGACTCTTTCAAAAAAATTACTGGAATAATTACCGACAGCCTGTCACCAGGCTCTTATACCATTCGTTTGTATAATAAGAATAATTGCTACACTGATACTTTTTTAACGATCGCGTCTCCACCGGCAATTGTACCTAAATTCTCAATGACCACACCTGTATGCGTGGGTGATAGCAATGGAAAGATCGTTGTGATAGTAACTGGTGGATTAGCGCCATTTAAATACGCCTTTGGCAGCGGCTCTTACTCATCGGTTGACTCTCTCCTCAATTTATCTGCAGGTCCTTATACTGTCCATATCGTAGATTCCAACTCTTGTACAAAAGATACAACTGTAACATTATCAAATCCTCCCTCAATACTTGCAAGGGTTACCTTCAAAAAGCCCCCGTGCAACCATTTTAAAAATGGTTCTATAAGTATTGTTGCTTACAACAGTATCGGTCCTTATCAATATGCCCTCGATACAAATGCCTATGGCAGCAGTGGCGTTTTCTCAAATTTATACTCGGGGCCTTATACCATCCATATCAAAAACGCATTTGGTTGTGTAAAGGATACATTAGTGCGATTGCCGGATTCAGTAAAAATTGCCGCCTCAATATCCATTTCCAATGAACCATGCTTTGGCGATATTTCTGGTGTAATTACCATAACTGCAAAAGGTGGTTATGGTCCTCCATTCAAATATTCACTGGACACAAGTATTTTTATTTCATCAAATGTATTTAAGCCATTAGCTGCCGATAGCTATGCAGTACATATAGAAGATACCGTCTTGTGTCATTTTGATACTTTGGTTACTGTTACACAACCTAAGCAGATAACATTTATAAATGGAATAAAAAATGTTGATTGTTATGGTAATTCCACAGGCAATGACACCGTGTATACTTTGGGAGGAACCCCTCCTTATCAATATAGCATTAATGGCGGCAGCTTTGTAATTACCAATATATTTACTGGCCTGAAGGTTGGCACTTATTCTATTACTATTAAAGATTCCAATGGGTGCTCAAAAGTAGATACGTTCATAATAACACAGCCCAAGCCTCTTGGCATTCAAAATATAGTTCCTGTAGAACCAACATGTAATGGTGCGTCAAATGGATATTTTGTTGTTAAGGCAAGTGGAGGCTCCTCTCCATATACATACTCGGCAGATAGCCTTACCTTTCGGATTACGGATACTATACCTGATATTTCTGCGGGTACATGGACTGTTTATGTAAAGGATTCAAACTTGTGTATTAAAGACACAACGCTCAGCATTGGCCAACCTACCCCGATATCAATATGGGCTTCCGTTGCCAACTCTGTTTGTAGTACATTGTCTAATGGTAAAATCATAATTCATCCCACAGGCGGCACACCGGGATATGAATTTAAGATAGTAGGTGTTGGCTCTTACAGCGCCGATTCTACTTTCAGCCCCCTTGCTGCTGGTTCTTACCATATCAATGTAATAGATTCGAACACTTGTCTTAAAGACACTACTATTGTTTTGGTAGATTCATTCCACCTCTCCCAAACGGAAGCTATTACAACTGCTTTATGCTACGATTCCAACAGCGGTATTATAATTGTCACACCGGCAGGTGGCACAAGCCCATATACATTTAGCTTGTCGCCCGGACCTACCAGCGATATCAACGATACATTTGCAAGTCTGTTATCGGGCAGTTACGTGGTAGAGATTAAAGACACAAATGGCTGTACAAATGATAGTACTGTTTTTGTTGGTCAACCATCTGTTGTAGCTCCTATGGTTACAATTACAGAACCCTCCTGTTATGGTTTCAACAATGGTTCGGTAACTATAAGCGCCACAGGTGGCACACCCGGATATACTTATGCGTTCGATAGCTCGGCATTAGGCCCAGTAACTACCTTTACTAATCTTCAGGCAGGTGTTGATACGGTGTATGTTAAGGATAATAATGGCTGTTTACATGATTCCATTTTTACGATAGCTCAGCCAGCCTCAATGATATTCGACAGCCTGGTACTATCCAATGTCAAATGCTTTGGCGACAATTCCGGCTCTGTCACGGTAATTGCAGCAGGCGGTACTACACCTTATATGTATGCAGCCAATTCATCTGGTTTCCAGGTAGGCGATCTATTAACAGGCTTATATGTAGGTGCACAAGTAATTCACTTAAAAGACAAAAATGGCTGTACGCTCGACTCTGCAGTTACATTAACACAACCAAATCAATTATTGGTTGCTGTAGATTCACTGGTTACACCTACCTGTCAGGGATATAAAGATGGCCTTATAGAAATAGGTGGTATTGGTGGTACACTTCCATACCAATATTCTACTGATGGTAAAGCATTTAGTGATATAACCTTATTCCCAAATCTGCAGGAAGGTAGTTATATCTTTTATGTCCGAGATTCAAATAATTGTGTACATGACACTACGATACAACTAATAGGGTACCCTCATATCAATATCAATGGGGCGGACATCCAAGGTGTAACCTGTAATGGTTTACAGGATGGGGTTATAACCATTAATGCTTCTGGCGGCGTTTCGCCTCTTATGTACCAGATAGATGGCTACCCACCTGTTAGTTCCAATATGTTCGACAGCGTATTAGCAGGCTCTTACGATATTGTGATAGTGGATAGCAAAAACTGTAAAAAGGATACTACTGTGATAATGCCACAACCAGATAAGTTGGCATTAATTACAACTGTTAATCCTAATTCGTGTGTAGGTTTAGATACTAATGGGCAGGCAACAGTAGAAGTAACAGGTGGTACACAACCTTATACTTATTTATGGAGCACAAATCCTGTACAAATTACAGGTACTCTTACGGGTATGCCCAATGGGAACTATATGGTATGGGTGCATGATAAAAATAACTGTACAGATTCCTCACTCGCAGTAATAGCCTACGATGATTGCTGCAAACCTTTTATACCATCTGCATTTACACCAAATGGCGATGGTAAAAATGACGTATTCCGTCTGTTATTTAAAGGAGATATGAAGCTGGAAGAATTTTCCATTTACGACCGTTTTGGCCAGCGGGTATTCTATACCACTAATATATCGCAGGTCTGGGATGGTAAGTTTAATGGCGCACCTATGGAATTGGGTACATATTATTATTTCTTAAAGGCTATTTGTGGCAATGCTGGCGATCACGAGATATTTTTAAAGGGTGATGTAACCCTTATCAGGTAGTTATTTTACTTGTACAAATAATAATTTTCTGTCTTTGTCAGGAATATTAATGAAGAAAAGAGCAAATTATCGTAAAAATTCTATTTTTGCTACCCCTCAAAGTACAACATGCAATACAGAGAAATAGTCGCAGTGACCGGGTTAGGCGGTCTTTATCAATTACTTGCTACCAAAAGTGATGGTGCAATAGTTCGTAATCTTACGGATAAGTCCACTAAATTTATTTCGGCACGTCTCCATAATGTTACGCCGCTGGAAAGTATTGAAGTATATACAACAGGAGATAATGTACGCCTGCATCATGTATTTCAGAAAATGAAGGACAATGAAAGTACAGTGCCTCTTGCTGATCCTAAAAAGGCAGACAATAATGGTATAAAGCATTATTTTAAAAGTATTTTCCCTGAATTTGATGATGAGCGCGTATATGTGAGCGACATGAAGAAAATGCTGAAATGGTACGACTTGCTTAAGGAAAACGACCTGCTCAATTTTGAAGAACAAAAAGCTGCTGAAGAAGAAGCTGCAAAAGAACAAATAGAGCAGGAGAAAATAAATGAAATAGAAGAGGAAGCGACAGTTGCAACAACTGAAGAAAAGCCGGCCAAAAAAGCACGAGCAAAAAAAGCAGCTGATACAGAAGCATCTGAAGCCGGAGAAGAAAAGCCTGTAAAAAAAGCTCGGGCTAAAAAAGCCATTGAGGCGAGTGCAGAAGAAGGAGAAGCGCCTAAAAAAGTAGCTCGCAAAAAGAAGACAGAAGAATAAATAGAGTATAGAGTATAAAAGAAGAGGCTGCATTTGCAGCCTCTTCTTTTATATATAGCAATGAAAAATGAAAATTTATAATTCGATACATACATTTTTAGGATCTGTAAAGAATCGCAATGCGTCCCATCCCCCCTCGCGGCCAACACCGCTGTTTTTAAAACCACCAAATGGCGTGCGCAAATCGCGAAGCAGCCAGCAGTTCACCCATATAATGCCACTGCGCACATTTGCAGCCACACGGTTAGCCCGGCTCACATCCTGTGTCCATATTGTTGCAGACAGGCCATAGTCGCTGCTATTTGCAAGCATAAGTGCCTCATCTTCTGTTTTAAATGACTGCAATGTTACCACAGGCCCAAATATCTCTTCCATATTGGTACGGCAATGTGGTCCAAGACCTTCAATAATTGTAGGCTCGATAAAATAGCCATCCTTACAACGACCATTTAAATGAATGCTATTGCCACCAAGCAATATAGTGCCTCCTTCCTGTTTGGCCAGCTCAATGCAACTCCTCACTTTATCGAAATGCACTTTGCTTACCATAGCACCCTGTTTCGTACTTTCATCCAGTGGGTCACCTACTGTTAATTTCTTTGCGCGGGCAATGAATTCATTTTTGAATTTTTCATACACACTTTCTTCTATCAATATGCGGCTGCCGCAAAGGCATATTTCGCCCTGGTTGCTGAAAGATGATTGTAATGTAATTCGCATCATCTTATCCCAATCGCAATCCGCAAAAATGATGTTTGGATTTTTGCCTCCTAATTCCAGCGATATTTTTTTAAACATCGGTGCTGCTGTTGCGGCAATTTCCTTACCTGCGCGTGTGCTGCCGGTAAACGATATAGCTTTTATATCAGGATGTTGTACAATAGCTGCACCGCAATTTGGACCGTTACCATGCACTATGTTTAATACGCCATCAGGAAGTCCGGCTTTTTTGCATATCAGGCTCAGTAAGTAGCCTGTCATTGGTGTTACCTCACTTGGTTTGGCGATCACGCAATTACCGGCTGCAATTGCAGGAGCAATTTTCCATGTAAATAAGTACAAAGGCAGGTTCCACGGAGATATACAGCCCACAATGCCAATAGGCTGGCGCAATGTATAGTTGATTGCCTTATCCTCCATATTATGGCTCTCTGTAGCAAAATGCATCAATCCAGTTGCAAAAAAGCGGAAGTTGCTCGAAGCGCGTGGAATATCCACTTTTTTGCTAAGCCACAATGGTTTACCATTATCATTAGTTTCGGCAAGAGCCAATGCATTAAGGTTCTCTTCTATCAGCTCGGCTATGCGGTTCAGTATTTTAAAGCGCTCTTCGGCAGGAGTAGTGCTCCACAACGGGAAAGCCATTTCCGCAGCACCCACAGCATAAGCCACGTCTTCCCAATCACTGTCCGGGGTTTCACTATATACTTCACCGGTAGCAGGGTTAACATTAAGAATATATTTGCCATTGATAGGTGCTTTCAGCTCACCGCCTATATAATTGGCAATACGTTCCGGTGCGGTCAAATCCAAATGTATATGATGCTTTTCAGAAGCCATTATATTACTTGAGGTACTCATATCACAAAGGTACTTCAAAAAGAAAAGCGGTAAATATCATTTACCGCTTTAAAAATCGGAGATGTATAATTTTTATTGTTTTACAAGCTTTATCATTCCCTCATTCCTATTGTTCTTATCAACAACGTTTACAAGATAGATACCTGTACTAAGCTGGCTATTAATATTAAAATGCTGCATTTCAGATGTACCATTAAATTCGGTATTGTACACTTTCTGTCCTGTAAGGTTATAAACAGCTAACTCATAAATATGGTTTTGTTCAAAATTGCCATGAATAGTTAGTTCATTATTTGTTAGGTTACCATTGAAAGC
>DATNFP010000045.1:0-31690 GCA_035606335.1 Flavipsychrobacter sp.
TAATGCAATTACAAATTTAAAAGCGGTATCGCCTGGATCATAATCGTTTATGTTGTCCCCATGCTGCCAATCCACCCCCTCTAAAGAGGCGAAAGCCGTATGTAGGTCTATTGTATCCGGTCTTGAAGTTGCGGTTTCTACGTACATTTCAATTGGGCCATTATTCCAGTCAGATTGCACGCCAGGTTCATTAGTCAGTGCAAATACTGTAGAAACCGTAGAGCCATTATTTTTTACTTTTATCCAGGCACTTACTGTAAAACTTGCCATCACAGTATTCAAATTAGTAATAGTCGGTGGGAATGCCAGATATCCTTTATTTAAACTAAGTGCCTGACCCTTTACTCCCGTTACAAAAGATGCTCCCTGTACTGTTTTTGGTGCTGTAGAGGAAATGGCTTCATTGTTTGTATTGTCAAACGTCCAGTGCGCCATCAGGTTAGCGGCTGCCACATCGTTTGACGTATTATAGCCGCCAATAGGTGGAAGGTTATTATTGTTATTATTGCTGCTCTTTTTACAAGAGCTAAAAGTGCCGGATACGAGCAGTGCACTGCCCGCTAATAGGAGAAAGACTTTCGTTACCTTTTGCATAGCTTTTATTTTTTTTGTGTTAGAAATTGTTGTTTGCGTCAAAAAAATCTTTATTTATTAATAACCATTATTTTGTGTTAATCTGCCATTGCTTAATGCTATCTGCACAGATGGAATAGGTAATAATTCATTTTTGCCTTGCACGAAAGCTTTTCCCGACGCTTGCATTACCTGTGCTGCTCTCCCTTGCCTTACTAAATCCCAGAAGCGATCATGCTCGAGTGCCAGTTCCACATGGCGCTCGTTCCATATTGCCGTTCTTAGATCAGGCTGTGAACTTGCTGTTGTATTAGGCAATCCTGCCCTTGTTCTGATCACATTCAAATCATTGATTGCAGTTCCGGCTTGTCCTAATTCATTAGCAGCTTCTGCATTCATTAGTATCACCTCGGCATAGCGGATCAGGTGCACGTTTTTTTCTTTAAAATCTCTGCTATCATGATATAAAGGATTCGCTGTGTCTATTTCACTATTGTAAGCTTTGTAATTGTAGTATAGATTTTGTACAGAATCAGAACTGGGTACTCTAAATCCATCCCAGAGGTAAGTACCTACGTGATTACCACTATTATCAATGAATATAACTGTAGCATTTTTTCGTAGGTCTCCCGGTTCATAAGAATTTATCAGCGTAGTGGTTGGTGTGCAAAATCCCCATCCAAGATCTGTCCAGCCGCCAGCTCCACCTGATCTTGGTCCCTGGCATTCGCTATATAATTGTATTCCAAGGTCTGTGTTGTTGAATACGCCGCTTTCAATTTCAAAAATAGATTCAGCACAATTATTTCCCTCTGGTCGCCATATTATTGAGTAATCTGCCATAAGCTGGTATTGCGATGAGTTCATTACCGAATCCGTGAGATTCAACACATTTGTCCACGACTTTAAATACATATACACTTTGGCAAGAAGGGTTTGAGCCGCTCCCTTCGTTACATGACCAACACTTGCTGCTGATTTTAATGGAGTATTTGCAGCAGCGAATTCCAAATCCGGTATTATAACACTATCATATATTGTTTGTGGGCTAACTCTCGTATTAAAAGTGGGATCCGACGTTGCATCATTGGCGTCCTTAGGAATACGGGTTATCTTGGGAACTGCACCAAACATACGGACAAGGTTGAAATAGAAATATCCTCTTAAGAATCGTACTTCGCCTAAATATTCATTCTTTGTATTAGCGTCTAAATTTGAACTATTTAATGATTGAATGGCATAATTAGCATCATGAATGGCAACATAATATCCATTCCAAAGTGCGTTGACGAAAATATTTGATGAATTGATCGTAAAATTATCAAAGTCTCCTATACCTGGTTGGTCGGCAGGAAAACTTCCTTTATCAGCATCATCTGAAATAATATTAGTAGCTGCGATAAAGCTGAAACCATGTACATCATTTCCATATCCCCATGTATCTCCCGTCAGTAGATCATTATATACTCCGGTTACGAGTTTGGGAGCAAGATTAGGGTCAGATCCAATGGTCGGTTGCCCCTGGAGTTTTGCATCCAGGTATTTTTTACATCCAATAGTTGTAATTACTCCTATAAGCAACGCTGGAATGATTAAATAGTTTTTATTATTTATTTTAAACTTTTTCATTTAGCATTATTTTTTATCTCCACATCTTTTAAAACCTTAGATTTACCCCTGCGGCAACTGTTCTTGCTGTAGGGTATGGATCTAGTTCTATACCTCCATTCGTCGGTGATGTGCCCGGAAGTTCAGCTGTAAAACCACTATACTTTTTGTATGTATAAAGATTCTGTGATGTGGCAAACACTCGTAGTGAACTTATCTTTAATTTTCTAAATAATCTTGAGGGAAGGGTATAGCCTAATGTAACGTTGTTTATCCTGATAAATGAGCCGGATTCAACAAAATAGGTCGATGCAGGTAGATTGCCGCCATTTGCTGCTGGTTCGGTTTGGGAGCCATTTTCAGGAGTCCACCTGTTAAATGCCATTGAAGCCTCAATATTATCAGTTAATGCCTGCCTATCTGCTCTCTTGCCATTATATACCTGGTTGCCGGCATTGCCATAAAGATTTACGCTAAAGTCAAACCCTTTATAATTAAGTCCTAATGATATGCCATAATATGCTTTAGGTTGATAAGCTCCTGCAAAAACACGATCATTATCATCAATTTTTCCATCACCATTTGTATCCTGGTAAATGAAGTCACCGGGATTTGCACCTGGTTGTATTACTTGTCCGGCTTTATTTTTGTAATTGTCTATCTGAGCCTGGTTTTGGAATACGCCAAGTACTTTGAGTACATAAAAGCTACCAATTGGTGAGCCATCTTCTGTTACCGTCGCATATTCCTGACTTAATATTCCTCCGTCAAGAATTGCCTGTCCGCCGTTTAGACTAAGTACTTTATTCTGGTTTAGGGTAAGATTGCCGCCAATATGGTAAGTAAGGTCTTTTGTTATATGATCTGACCAATTAAGTGTAAATTCCCAACCTTTGTTTTGAACAGTGCCTATATTGCTATAGATTTTGTGATCGAGATCACCGGTAGTACCTGGCACCAATACATTTACCAATAGATTTTTTACTTCTTTATTATAGTAATTTACTTCTCCCGATAATCTTTTGTTAAACGTCGTAAATTCCAGGCCAAAGTCATATTCCTTTGTTGTTTCCCAGGTAAGATTATTATCAACTATCTGTGGTATTTTGGCTCCATTAGTAGCTGTGCCTGCTGTATAAGGATATCCATAATTATATGCTATGGATGACGTGTATGCGTCTGAAGGTACCTGATCGTTACCTACTTTTCCCCATCCAGCCCTGAGTTTCAGATAATCTACAAAATGTTGGTGCATCATGAAATCCTCCTGACTAATGATCCACCCTGCACTAGCTGATGGATACAATTGCCAGCGGTTTTGTACAGGTAACCTTGTACTTCCGTCTTCGCGCAATGTTGCTGCGAACAGGTACTTATCGTCGTAGTTATAATTTAATCTCCCGAAATAAGAAGCCCTCCTCCAGAAATCGACATACCCATTATTTTGAGAAGTATTTGCATCTCCAAGACTTATATACCAAAGGCTAGGGTCGGGTGCTATATTATTTCTTTGAGCAACGATAGAGGTCCCCTTAAATTGTTCTGCAGACGTCCCCCCAAGTAGTGTGAAAGAATGTTTGCCAAAAGATTTATTGTATGTTAGGGTATTATCCCAAACATACCAGAAGGAAGTTGAGTCATTCACATTCAGCAAGCTGAGAGGATTTTTTTGATTGCCCCCAGCCGTAATAAATGTTGAATCATTATTGTTGAAACGGTAATCGTATGACCTGTTGTTTGTAAAATGCAAGTCGCCACCAACACTACTTCTAAAGGTTAATCCATTTATTATTCGTACTTCAAGATATGCTGTAGCCTGAAAACGATTATCTATTATCCTGTTGTCAACCGAATTAATATCCAATAACGGGTTACCAACGTTTCCATAAGAAGAGGTATTGCCATATTTCCCGTCCACAATTGCCGGGATAATCGGAGCTGCGCGATAAGCATCATTATATGCTGTATTTAAAGGCACAGCTTTATCATTATTATTCGCATAAGAGGTATTTAAGCCGATTTTGATGTTTTTATATGGTGTGTATTCTAAATTGCTTCTGATGGTATATCGCTTGTAGTTATTGCTTATTACAATACCATCTTCATCAAAATAGCCAAGGCTTAATAAATAAGTTATCTGATCACCACCGCCTGATAAGGATAAATTATGATTTTGCTGCCATGCGTTTCTTAATATTTCCCCGTACCAGTCTGTAGAGGTAGGAGATGTTTTTAGCGGGGTTCCGCTAGCTGCAGCATAATAATTGGCATATTGGGCAGCGTTGGCCATTTTCACAAGATTTTCAGCATCTTTAATACCTACGTTGGCATCATAGCTAACAGACACTTTTCCTTTTGAGCCTTTCTTTGTGGTAATAATTATTACACCATTTGCTCCGCGCGAACCATAAATAGCTGTTGCGGATGCATCCTTTAATATATCAAAGGTTGCTATGTCGGCGGGGTTAATATTACTAATGTCGTTAGTTATTAGTCCATCTACTACATACAATACTCTAGTGCCGCCCAATACTGTTCCTACTCCTCTTACCAGTACTGTTGGTGAGGTGCCGGGCGTTCCATTATCTATTACTTGTACGCCTGCAGCTTCGCCTTGTATTGCCTCAGAGGCAATTAACACTGGCTGTTTGGCGATTTCCTGCCCGCTTATGGAAGAGACTGCTGTGGTAACATCACGTTTCCTTTGCGTACCATAACCCACCACCACTACCTGTTCTAGCGTATTCTGTTGCCTTAAAAGTTTTATCTCCAATGGGGACGAGCCAACCGTTACTTTCTTTGTAACATATCCCAGGTAGCTAACAATTAGTACGGTGCCGGGCGCAGCCTTTAGTGTAAATGCACCATTATCATCGGTAATCGTTCCCATAGTGGTGTTTTCAACACCTACGGTTACAAATGTTAGAGGAGCGCCAGTTGCACTATCTGTTATTTTACCTGAAATTTTTTGAAGAGAATCAGTAGAAGCATTCTGTGCCCAACCCGCAACACTTAAAATGGAAAAAAAAAGCAGCACAAATATTAGGGGTAAAAATCTTCTTTGGTGCTCCGAATTCGTAAAAACTACCGTCATCCGCGAATGATTTTATAAATACCAAGAAATCAATCTTATAAAACTGTTAAGTTTTTATTAAAGTTAACATTACTAATGAGAATTGTCAAGTATATTTTAAATAAATTATAAATCAATGTTTATAATGTTTTGACACATTTTATTTAGTATTTCATTATATAATATGCATAACTATAGCTCAAGCACTTAAAAAATAAATAAACTATTGGGAATAAATTTTTTAATGCTATTTGAAAATATTATTGATTTTACAGGGATAAAATTTAAAAAGAAATGTGAGCAGAAACACTAAAATAAATCTATCAGCTATGAATTTTATATCATGCAAAAACAAAAAACCTCATACTAAAACAGTATGAGGTTTTGTATTTGCTTCATTAAATTTTACCACCATTTTAGTGGGAATGTTACCTCATCAACTGAACTTACGACGAGGTCTGGTTTGAAAGCGTAATTGCCAAGATTCTCTATGGTCGCTATTCCTGATAATACTAATATCGTTTTATAACCCATTTGCACACCGCCTTGTATATCTGTTTCCATTGTATCGCCTATTACAGTTGTTTCTGCGGTTTCCAGTCCCAAATATTTTCTTGCAGAGCGCATCATTACCGGGCTTGGCTTACCAATTACAAAAGCTTTCCTGCCTGTAGCCTCTTCGATCATGGCAGTTGTCGCAGCTATTCCTAAATTATTCCATCCTGGCTTTTTAGGTGAAGGATCTCTATTCGTTGTTATAAATTTGGCTCCTGCTAAGATCATATCAACTGCGCGCTGAACCATTTCTAAAGTAAAGTTTCTGCCTTCCCCCAAAACAACAAATTCAGGATCTGTGTCCACCAGTGTAATACCATTTTCATGCAGGCTAGTAAGCAAGCCGCCTTCCCCAAGTACATAAGCTGTTCCGTTAGGGCTTTGACCGGCAAGAAATTTTCCGGTTGCCATAGCGCTTGTATAGATATGATCTTCTTTTACACTAATTCCAAGCCTTTTTAATTTGCGAACAGCCTCAAGAGCTGTTCTTTGACTATTGTTTGTAATGAAAACAAATGGTATTTTTTCTTTGAGCAGGTTGGCAATAAAAGTATCAGCGCCATGGATCAATTGCTCTCCACTATATATCACGCCATCCATGTCTATTAATAATCCTTGTCTCACAAATATGGTTTTGAGTTAAAAATTAAAATGTCTTTAATAGCACAAACAAATCTAAAAAATGTTTTAATGAAGTACAGTAGGATCTGCTGAAACGGTTTTGGACAGTCCCATGAGTTCGCCGGATATGCCAGGGTCAGATAAATCCTGACCGCCAAAAGAATTGATCTTATTTACAAGGCCACTAACTTTCTGATTGAGATACGCTTTGTCTACATCACGGACTACATCCTGGCTACCGAGTTGGTTGATGCGTGATCGTATTTGATCAGCATTATGTTCGAATACTTGTGACTTATGGTCCATAATGCTCATCATCATTTGTATCGGCGCCGGTGACTGGTAATCGAAGGACTTTATGGGTTGGGAATATTCACTAATGTTCATAGGAGCATGTAAAGCTAACCACCGTAAATGAAGCGTCACAATTGCCAATTATATTTGATTAAAAATTTGATTTTCATTAAGCGTACAACGCAAGTATGTATATTGTTTTGAGACTACGACTGGAAACATTTTAAAAACAAATATTCTTTTTACGAATCTTATGATTATATATTCGTTAACGTTCTGTTAAAACACGATAACGTTTTATGGATAAGATTGGAGAAATAAAATCAAGGCCACAGGCTCCCACGTAATTATTGCCTCCTTTCGGTTACAAGTATAAATAACACAATCCATTTTGAACATTTTATTCACCCTTTAAAATTTCAGTATGATACTTTTATCAATAAAAAGGATATTAAATAGATGTTATTTTGCCGCCTTTATGGCAATTACCTTCATGTTCTACAGTTGCACGAAGGATAAAACGGCAGCGAATCTGGCTAAAAAAGTGGCTGGTAAATATGTGCTCTCCGCTTATACTGACCGGGATGTTTATGATGGTGTTATGTTTTTGCAAGGGCCGGTAGCCACAGATTTGCTAAGAGACTATACAGATTTTAATTTCACATTTTTGATTTTAAATCCAGCTCAAATTGACAGCGTGCATGCAATACAGGATTCGGTGGTGTCATTTATTGTAGCATCAAATCCAAATTATCTTCAAACGTTTCGTAGCCATATTGGGTCCGGAAATTACGATACTATTTCAACGGCAATTATTAATGCGGCAAGCGACTTTTATTATGCTTCATTAACCATACAGGGGAAAAATGATCCTGCCGATGACTCAACGATAAGAAAGAATGGTGGAGATTTATTAGCGACTATCGTTAAGCAAAATAAGTTAACCCCTAATTCAACGGCTGCTCAGCTGCAGGCAGCTGCAAAAAAGACGCAGGAAGATAATAACGTTTGGTTATGGGTTATTGCCGTCGTTGCGGCAGTCGTAGCAGCAGTTTTCTTTTGGTTAGGTCTTGTTACCAATCCGGACGGCCCCAACACTTATGAGTCTGAGACTTATATGACCGCGATAGCCACGGATTTAGTAGGTATTTAAAATTATAAGGGGAAAGAAATCAAACACTTTCCCCTTAATTATAAACAGGAACAAAGATGACAAAATCGCTTTTAATATTTTGCCTCTCCGGCATGTTGGTTGCCGTTACGGTATTTTACAATATGTCAATTGACTTTGGCAACAATCCACTGAATAATAGTTACCTGGCAAGGTATAAGATGATCTCTATTATGCCACAGGGATGGGCTTTCTTTACCAAGGACCCCAAAGAAGCCAAAATATACGTGTATAGGGTAATTAAAAATAAGCTTTACGAAGTAAGTTTAAAGAGCACATCTGCGCAGAATTATTTTGGTATATCACGAGAAAATAGAATAAGGTGTCTCCAAGTAGGCCATATCTCTCAAAGAATACAATATGACACTGCGCTTCAATACCATTACTCTGCCGTTAACTTAGATTCATTCTGCTATAAATTTAATTCGGATACGTGCAAATACTATAATATCAATATCGACAAAAAAATATGCCCGGGTTTTTCCGGTAAATATATATTGATTGTCCAGTCGGTACTGCCTTGGAGTCTTCTTCATAAGGTTCCCGGTTATTTGTCCAGGTTTGTTATATATCCCATAAACATTTCACAAGTATGAACAATTTGATCGCTCGCCTTGAGACTAAAAATATATTTACGTCACGGTTAGGCTTCGCCAGGGCTATAATGGCAATTAGCGGCTTACTAACTCTGCTATTTAATAATATAGAAGATCTTACGAACGTTACACTTTTAGATACTCCAACCGCGGGCTCGATATTTTCACATTTTTATATTGCCCGTCATTATAGTGTTTTTGAAATTTTTGGTCCGCATTGGGGGCAGTTGATTTCTATCACTATATTACTTTTTGTAATGACCGGATACTTTCCCAAGGTATCTATTTTCTTTCAGGCATGGGTACATCTAAGTATCTGTAACTCTTTCATAATTCTGGAAGGCGGAGATCAGGTTATCTCAAATCTTTGTATTCTCCTGATTCCTATCTGTTTATTTGATAGCCGTATTAACCAATGGACGGAATTAAGCTTTGAAAAAATAAATAAAAGAAAATACTTAAATGTTTTTTTCAATGTCTATTATTTTCTGATTAGAATACAGGTTGCAATAATCTATTTGCATGCAGCTACGGGAAAGTTGGGAAAAGAAAGTTGGTTAGATGGCACCGGATTGTATTATTGGGCGTCAAGTAATATGTTTGGTGCTCCGAAGTATTTGGAAACGGTATCAAATTACATTACACTAAGTAGTATTGTCCCAATCATTACCTGGAGCGTCATTATAGTTGAGCTTGGTCTATTTGCTTGTATCTTGGCAACGGACAAAAAAATAAAAAACGTTTTCTTATTTCTTGGAATTGTTTTTCATTTGGCAATAATGATAATTTTCGGTTTGGTTACGTTCTTTTTCTCTATGCTTGCAGCGCTCGTGCTGTATCTCGATAGCGATAACTTGATCTATGGATATTTAAGAGGAGTAAAATACAGGTTGTATGCCATTAAGATATAAAGCATATTATTCGTGGCTTTCTGTTATAATTACGTTGGCAGTAAATGTTTTTGGCTTATTATACTGCTATGTAAGAGTTCATAACATACTTTTTCCGCGGCCGACTGTTACGATAACTTCCGGCTACTACTTGCTTACAATATTGATGGTTATATTCCTCGGTCTTTGTTTCCTTGTTCATCCCAGAAATTATCTGGTTAATGATGATAATATTATCATCAATAGGTTTATTTTTCAGAGAACTATTGCTATTAAAAATGTCTCTGAAGTTAAAGTCGTTTACTATCCCGAACTGGATATAACTTTTCGTTTGTTTGGATCCGGCGGTTTTTGGGGTTTTTGGGGGTTCTTTCAATCGGGCAAATACGGCGTTGTGAGAATGAATGCGACTAATCTTGAACAAATGGTCATATTAAGGACAAACAACAACAAAAAGTATGTAATTAGCCCTGATAAGGCTTCAGAATTTGTGGATAATGTTAAGGCGAGGATTCAACACAATGAGTAACGTTTTGTTATGAGCGGGGAACAATTGGGCGATATAATATTATACGATGGCAATTGCCTTATGTGCAATAATTTTATAACATTTGTTTTGAACCATTCAAGCAAAATTTATAGAGTCGTTGATCAAAATGATAAAAATTTTGTCACCATATGCGAGGAATGGAATATAAAGCTGAATAATTCCGAAACGATATACTTACTCGAGAATTCTGTGATGTTTGATAGGTCAACTGCTATTTATCGAATACTCAGGAATACAAACTTTTCAGGAAAGTTAATGGCTACATTAATAAAAATATTTCCTAAAAAATTAAGAGATTATTTTTATGTAATTGTATCTGTTAACAGGCAATTTATCAATAAAAGATATTGCAAACTGCCCAGGAAGTAGGATGATTAATTAGAGCAGGGAGTGTTTTTGACTTTTCTCGAAACAAACCGTTTTCATAAAGTAACCTTTTGAAGGCAAATAAAAATGGATAACCAAGAGAACTTAAAAGATTATTGTGGTAGGCTCATTGAGATCATAAATAAAAGTAACGAGGCGTTCGAAAAACAGTTAACTTATATAAGCGGTGGAGGCTTAGCCTTATCATTTGTATTAATTGACAAAGTTTTAAAGGACATTTCTAAAACTCAATACCGAGGACTTTTGATTGTGGGTTGGGCGTTGTTGGCAATTACCCTTACTGATAAGGTAGTCACTTATTAAAGTGCCTATTTAAGACTGGGAGAATACGTATCTTATTTCAGTACAAGTTTTGCATGGCTCAGGTAATTAATTGGACTATTTCAATGCCTTGTTGTTATAAGTTTTTCATCAAATTGCACAATCCCTATAGCTTATAAAGTAAACTTGAATTTTATTTATTGAAATGAGCTAATTTTAAACAATTGTTAGTTGCATTCTTTGACATATTGAAGTAGCATTTTCGTAAAAAATGCAAAGACGTTACTTAAACTTACTTGGAAAATAAAAACCCCTGTGTCTACAGGGGTTCCAAGAGATATATTTGTAGCGAGGACTGGGATCGAACCAGTGACCTTCGGGTTATGAGCCCGACGAGCTACCGCTGCTCTACCTCGCGATGCGGATGCAAAGGTACGTAACATAGATTTAATAAACAAAAGAAAACGTTTTTATTTCCACTCAGCAGCAGTTATTTAGTACATAGCAGTATTTTTACGCTCTCATGTCCGAAAAATTTCAATCTGGTTTTGTAAACATATTTGGCGCGCCGAACGCAGGCAAATCAACATTGCTTAATGCTTTATTAGGTGAGCAGTTGGTTATCACCTCGCATAAAGTGCAAACAACGCGTCATCGCATTTTAGGGATATTGACGGAGCCTAATTATCAGATCGTTTTTTCTGATACACCCGGTATTATAGAGCCTAAATATAAGTTACATCAAAAAATGATGCTGCATGTAAAGAATGCACTGGAAGATGCAGATGTGGCATTGATCCTGCACGATATTTCTTTACCTGTTGAAGAACTCGAAGCAATAACGAGTATGCTTAAATTAAAAGTCCCATCAATATTATTATTAAATAAAACTGATCTAATAAAAGATAAAAAACGGATCGATGAATTGGTAAAAAGCTACCAGGAGAAATTTCCAGATTGGGAAATACTACCTGTATCGGCACAACAAAAAACTAACGTAGATAAGATAATTCCTTTAGCTCTTAAATATTTGCCTGAAAATCCTCCTTTTTATCCTGATGATAATATATCAGACAGACCGGTTAAATTTTTTGTTGGCGAGCTGATACGTGAGCAGATATACAAGCTATATCACGAAGAGATACCGTACCATGCTGCTGTGTTAGTGCAATCGTTTGAGGAAAAGCCGACGCTTAATGTTATAAAGGCTGATATTATCGTTAGTCGTGAAACACAAAAAGTAATATTGATAGGCAAGGGTGGAAGTATGATAAAACAGCTTGGTATCAATTCAAGAAAAACAATAGAAGAATTTCTTCAGACTAAAGTACATCTTGAGCTTTTTATAAAAGTGCGGCCCAAATGGCGTGATAACGAAAACTATTTGCGTGAATATGGATATAATTGATGAGTCGAAAGCCATAATTCAACCTTTAAATAGTGAATGGTACAATGGAGTAGCAAAAATAGATATGCTGCGGCTTGATCTATTACATCCTGTTATATCAGGAAATAAATGGTACAAACTGAAGCACAATATCAGGTATGCCATCTCATCTGGCTTTAATACTATACTTACTTTTGGTGGCGGCTATTCCAATCATTTGGTTGCAACCGCTGCAGCCACAAATGTTTTCAATGTCAGATCAATAGGGATTGTTCGTGGCAATTATGAGCTCATTACGCCTACACTTCAAAAATGCGTCGCTTTGGGAATGCAGTTGCTATTTGTTTCAAAAGATGACTATAGCAGAAAAGAGGAGACAAACTTGTTACGCGATCTTGGATTAAGATTTGATGATCTATTTATTATTCCGGAAGGAGGTGCAAATGAGCAGGGAAGAGTTGGAGCAAAAGAGATTGCAGATTTGATTCCTTCTTCATACACACATATTTGTGTTTCCGGAGGTACAGGTACTACATTAATAGGATTGAGAAATGGGTTACCTGTTTCGCAACAAATTCTTGGTTTTATTCCAATGAAAGGCGGAAAATATTTAGATGAATATATCTCTAAGCATTTACCTCTTGAGAAAAACACCAACAAACAGCTATTTGATGAGTGGCATTTTGGTGGATTTGGCAAATGGAATGATAGGTTGATAGAGTTTATGAATGACTTTTATCAGGTAAATAGCATACCGCTCGACATTGTTTATACAGGTAAAATGATGTACGGTCTTAAAGAACTGTTAAAAAATGGTTTCTTTTCCGAACAGGATACCATTCTTTGCGTACATACCGGAGGATTACAGGGCAATGCATCGATAAGTAATAAGCTTTGCTATATAAGTTGATTTTCTATTTTTTAATAAGCTAATTGGTTATATTTTTTTATTTTCACCATTCGAAGCTATAAGACATGTTGCATCATTTTCTGGATTTACTAAAGAACCTTACCGATTCTGCCTGGATTAATTCGCACGGGGGATTATACATTGTTATGTTTATCATTTTTGCGGAAACAGGCTTATTCGTTGGCTTCTTTTTACCTGGCGATTCCCTCCTGTTTATTACAGGTATGATCATTGCCAATTCTCTATCTCCTTTCGACAATGTAACGCTGAATCTTATATACTGGATATTCCTTATCACGTTAGCAGGCGTATTAGGAAATCTTACTGGGTATTGGTTCGGACGAGAGTCGGGGCATTTGTGGTTTGAGAAGCGGGATACCTGGCTCTTTAAGAGAAAGCACCTAGTGCAAGCTCATGATTTTTATGAGAAAAGAGGCGGCACTGCAATTATCCTTGCCAGGTTTCTTCCTATAGTACGCACATTCGCTCCAATAATAGGAGGCGTAGTAACGATGAATTTTAAAAAGTTTTTTTCCTACAGTATTATTGGCTGCCTGGCCTGGGTAGTAAGTATGGTGATGGCAGGATATCTTCTGGGGAAAAATGTATGGGTAAAAAATAACCTTGAAAAAATAGTTATATTATTGATCCTTATCACTACTTTGCCCGTTTTGTTCAGAATGTTTTTCGGGAAAAAAAAATTGGAACCCAACAAAGGTCAAAGCTCCAACTAATACATGAGGCAAGATAGAACTCTTGGTCTTTTAAGCATTCCTGTACTTGTAGCTGCACTTGGCTATTTCGTTGATATTTACGACCTGCTTCTTTTCAGTATTATTCGCATAAAAAGTCTTAAAGGTTTAGGCCTCAATGCAGCAATGATGGACTCCCAGGGCCAGATGATCATTTCCGTGCAGATGTATGGCTTGCTCATCGGTGGGATTATATGGGGCATTATGGGTGATAAGAAGGGGAGGCTTAGCGTTTTGTTTGGTTCTATTATTTTGTATTCATTGGCAAACATAGCCAATGGATTAGTACAAAATATAAATCAATATGCTATCTGTCGCTTTATAGCGGGTATTGGTCTTGCCGGTGAGTTGGGTGCCGGTATTACGCTTGTGAGCGAACTAATTCCGAAAGAAAAACGCGGTATTGCGACATCTATAGTTGCAGGTGTCGGACTTACAGGCGCCATAGTTGCATATTTTATCGCAAAGACCTTTACCGATTGGAGAATGTGTTATTTTATTGGTGGTGGTTTAGGTCTGCTATTATTATTATTACGCATTAGCGTATTTGAATCAGGTATGTATAAAAACATACAACATGCAAATGTAAGCAAGGGCAATTTTTTCATGCTTTTTTCAAACAGGAAAAGATGTAAAAAATACGTTCTTAGCATTTTAATTGGCTTGCCTACTTGGTATGTTATCGGTGTGCTGATTACTTTCTCTAAAGAATTTGGTGAAAAATTTGGCATAAAAACTCCAATAGATCCGGGCAAGGCCGTAATGCTGGCCTACGTGGCTATTGCTATTGGCGACCTGCTAATTGGCTTTGTCAGTCAGTGGTTGAAGAGTAGAAAAAAAGCGCTTTATATATTTTATGCGATTACTGTTGTAAGCATTATTTTATTTTTCTGTCAATATAATGGCAGCGCATGGAATATGTATGCAATTAGTATGTTGATGGGTTTTGGTACTGGCTTTTGGGCACTTTTTGTTACAATGGCTGCTGAACATTTTGGCACAAATATTCGCGCTACTGCTACCACAACTGTACCTAATATGGTGAGAGGGTCGCTTCCCCTGATAATTATTTTATTTAAGTTGTTGAAGCCTTCTGCCGGCTATATAGGTAGCGCTGCTATTACCGGTGTTGTTGTAATGGTAATAAGTATTATCGCGGTCGTTATGACCGAAGAAACTTATGGGAAAGACCTTAATTTCATAGAGCAATAATTTGTCCCCAAACGATTTTTCTCAATGCTAAACTAATTTTAATCAGTGAACCATTTTGAGTCTGTAAAGAAGTCTTATCATTACGAAGAGTTTATAAGCCTGATGGAGATCCTGGTTGCCAATGGAGAAACTACAGGCCCCGATCAATCAGAGTCATTAATTTTTTATACAAAACTAAATCTCCAGCGTATGCAGCGTTGGGATAAGGTTTTTCAATTAAATGAAGCATTGGCTTCCAGTGTAAGAAAAATACAGCCACAAACATGGTGGGTAATTAATGAAGCATGGTGTGGAGACGCCGCCCAATGTTTGCCAATGATCCGGAAAATGGAAATTGTATCTTCTGGCAATATCGAAGTGCGCATTATTTTAAGAGATGAGAACCTAAGCATTATGGATCAGTACCTCACTGACACGAGCAGGAGCATTCCTAAGTTAATTTCATTAGATAAGGAAGGGAATGAATTATTTATCTGGGGACCACGACCAAAGTTTGCCCAACAAATGATGATGGATTGGAAAGCAAACAATAATGGCAAAACACTTGACGATATCGAAAGAGAAATCCACTTATGGTATTCAAAAGATAAAGGCCAAAGTCTACAAGAAGAATTTTTAGAGATACTAAATAATAGATCAATAAAAAAGCCGGATTAATATTATCCGGCTTTTTTATTGAATATCTTAATTTCTATACCAGCTCCTTACTATACACTTTGATCTCATTATAAATTGTATCTCTTTCCACTGGTGTTTTGCCTGCTGCCTGTATCAGGTCGCAAAGATCTTCTGTGCTCATAGTGGGATGTTGTTCTTCAGAACCTGCCATTGAATATATTTTAGTCGTATCGTCAATAGTTCCATCCAGGTCATTTACGCCAAAAGATAAAGTAAGTTGGGCAGTCTGGCGACCAAGCATAGGCCAATAAGCTTTCAGGTTTTTTATATTGTCAATGAAAATACGGGAGATAGCATATAGGCGCAGATCTTCAACAATGGACGATTCAGGAACGTTCGACATATCATTATCCTTATTGCGGAATTTCAGCGGAATGAAACAGTTAAATCCTCCCGTCTTGTCCTGAAGCAGGCGCAGGCGGCTCATGTGATCAATTCTGTGTTCGTAATTTTCAATATGGCCGTAAAGCATTGTTGCATTAGTATGCATTCCTAATCTATGGGCAGTTTCATGAATAAGCAACCATCCATCAGCATCTACTTTATCTGCACATATTTCATTACGCACATCCGGATGAAATATTTCAGCACCACCACCGGGTAGGGACTGTAAACCAGCGTCCTTTAATCTTTGTAAACCTTCTTCTACTGTTAGCTTTGCCTTGCGGAACATATAATCAAGCTCAACGGCAGTAAATCCTTTTATATGCAGATCCGGACGGTGTGCCCTTATTTTTGAAATAACTTCACAAAAGAACTCAAGATTCATTTTAGGATGCACACCACCTACTATATGTACTTCCGTTACTGGTTGGCCATCATATTTACGCACCCTTTCAAGCATTTGTTCTATGCTTAATTCCCAGCCTTCATCACGGTTTTTATATAAGCGCGAATAGGAACAAAAATTGCAGGTAAACACACAAACATTGGTAGGCTCTATATGAAAATTGCGATTAAAGTAAACCTTATTGCCATGCAGTCGTTTGGATATATGATTAGCTAAAGCACCTACAAATCCCAGTTCGCCTTTTTCAAAAAGCAAAACGCCTTCTTCTTCGGACAGGCGCTCCTGGTTTTGTACTTTTTCCGCAATAGAAAGTAAATCTTTACTTAAGTGTGATTGCTGTAAAACTTCTGACAAACTAAATGGAACGATCATTATTGTAGTACTATTTTTCTTGTAACTGTGCCACCAGAGAAATTGCATTGAACAAAATAAATGCCTTTGCTCATTTCAGAGAGGTCGATAGTATATAAGCTTTGTGTTTTATCCTTTGTATCTATTAGACGGACACACTGTCCTAATGTGTTAACAACATTAAGAGATAATAAGTTTTCAGTAGAGGAGTTGAAATAAACATTTAGTCTTCCTGTTGTCGGATTAGGAGATATTGTAAAGTTATTGTTAGGCTGCACTTGTTCCACTGCAAGTATTTCAGGGTGTTGTGTTAATGAATAAGATTCACCCCCTGGCTGAACATTCGATTGCATCACCGCAGCCTGGTCGAGCGTAAATAGATGCATGCAATCATCATCGCTATAATCCATGTAGTTCATGAACATGATGCCATTTCCCGTAGTATCGCAAACATCATATTTTGGAAATGAGGGACAACCATAAGTTTCATTGGCCTGGGGTGGGGTATCAGCTATACCATCATCAGCACCGCCCACGTCCCAAGGACATAGACCGCCGTCATCACCCCATACATGCCATATCTCAAAATAATGACCTAATTCGTGTGTTAGAGTTCTGCCGAGAGTTATGTTTGCAACGTAATATTGCGTTGCAGCGGTTTGTACACCAAAAGCACCATAATTTAGTACCACACCGATTTCGTCATTAGGTATACCATACTCCGGAGCTAATAAATTTGATATTGTCATACCCAATATGGTCGAAGAAGCACCTCCATCAAGTGTATTTATTACCCAGACATTTATATATTTTGTTGGGTCCCACTGATCTACTCCCCCACTTGAAGTATGTTTTACTCCACTAAATGCTTGACCAGAACCTGGATCTCCTGAAAAATTAAAACCACTTGCCGTAGTAGTGATAATCTCATAGCCTGGGCAGCTTTTACCATCAGGTGTCACCTTTGCAAAACCAAAATGAATACCTACGTTAGCATATAATGGTTTAAATCCGCTTGGTATCTTATAGCTGTCGCCGTTTAGTGCATTGTAATCCCTGTTAATAACTACCATTTGGGAATCCAGTCGTTGTTCTATGCCCGGTACGCCGCCCAATTGAGTAATTTGGGATGCATTTAATACAATGTGAAAAATAATTGGTATAGCTGATGCTGTGCTTGTAGTTTTTTCTGCGATGTTTAATTTTTTATAGGCTTCTACCCGCGACATCTGCTGTTGCCGTAATTCTTTTAAGGTTTCCATGAATTCCGGGTTTTTAGCAGTCATTATAGCATTTAGCTTTTCTATACCACATTTTCCCTGAGCCATGGTATTTGCATAGCACACCAGCACACCAAAAACAACCAGTAAAGCCTTCTTCATTAAGTAATGCTATTTATACAAAAGTATAATAAAAAAATCTAACAAAATCAAATGTCTATATTGGCTTTTCCTATTTTGTTTTCCGGCTGTTTATTTCGTCCCGGATATTGATGGCTCTTACATAATCCTCCTGTTCTAACACTTGTTGTAGCAGCTTATTAAGCTCGTCAAGAGTCATATTTTTCAGGTCTTTGTCTATGCTGGCCTTTGTAGATGGTAAAGATGTTGATTTGGCTTCGGCAGGCTCACTTGGGTTATCTGTTTGATCCAGATATAGACCGGCTGTTTCTAATATATTTTCGTAGGTAAATATCCGGCAATTAGCACGTACTGCCAAAGCGAGTGCGTCAGATGTACGGGAGTCAATTTCTATAGTTTCACCATCGTTTTGGCATACTAAACGGGCAAAAAATATACCTTCTTCCAATTTATATATAACAACTTCCTGTAAATCGATGTTGAAAGTCGTCATAAAGTTGGCAAAAAGGTCATGGGTAAGAGGGCGGCTGGGTTGCATACGTTCCAAAGCCACAGCGATAGCCTGGGCTTCGAACCCCCCAATAACGATAGGTAAACGCCTTAAGCCGTTTACCTCGCCGAGTACTACTGCGTATGAATGTGTTTGTGTTATACTATGGGATAGGGCCACTATTTCCAGTTCTATTTTTTTCATTACTTAGTCAATCTTTCTATCAAGTATGATTTGTGAAGGTAATGATTTTTCTAAAAAAACATTATATCAAAACAACGTCGGCGCTTCGTTCTCACTGGCTGTTTCTCCGTCTTCTGAAACCAGGGAGATCTCCTTTAGATCGCTGCCTGCTATGCGGGCACCAATGGTTTTCCAGCCTGTAATATCAATGGTTTCACTAAGTGCAATTTCTTCTTCCACTAATTCGGATTTTTTCTTGCCTGTCTTTAGTAAAACGATAGGTTCTGGTTGAGTAGTCACTAACTCCAAGCGATTTCCTTCACCTTCTTTTATAAATAAATACCTGTTTTTAAGTGTTTGAGATTCTACAATAAATCGCTTTGCGTTATATTGATTTGATTTAGCATCGAAATATATTGCGCTTATAACTTCAGCAGGTTTAAATTTCTCTATTAACACGATATTATCTATATCATACCTGTTACTTAATTCAAAATCAGTCAATTCGTAGGTTCCATCTTTATAAAAGGCAATCACCCGGTCATTCTCTTCAAATCTGCCTAATAAGATCCCATTTCCATCTTTATTTAATCGTCCGACCGTATCATCAAACCATATTTTAGGCGCTGACAAAGTAGAGCGTCCTTTCTCTTTAAATTTTACTCCTTTAACAGGGTACTTTGTCACCTGGTTTCCGCCCGCATTACGGTTTTTTATTTCTAATTCTTCAAAATAAAAGTCAAATGTTTTATTACGTGCCTTACTACCTGGGGAAAGTGTAATGGTTACAACTTCTGCTTCTCCATTAGAGTTAGCACTAAAATATAGCGACTTGCTATTGGGGTTGCCTTTTGTCAGGTCGTACTCTTTGTCTCTTGTGATGCCAGTTACATTAAATCTTTTTGCATAAGCGATACCTGTTTTTCCATCCAGGTATATCATATTATAGGTGGTACGTTCATCATTTTTCTGAAAAACAGCTATATATATGATGTCTTTGCCAACAAATGATTTGTCCGCAACTTTTGTAATTACCATTTTCCCATCCTTGCGAAAAACAATAATATTATCAAGGTCAGAGCAATCAAAAGCAAATTCATCTTTCTTAATACCGGTACCGATAAAACCTTCTTTGTAGTTTACATACAACTTGGTATTAGCTATTGCTGCAGTTATTGCTTGTATAGTTTCAAAAGGACGTATCTCAGTCGCTCGCTCGCGGCCTTTACCATATTTTTTCAATAGTCCTTCGTAATACCTTACAGCGTAGTCAGTAAGATTGGCAATATTATTTTTAGTTTCTGCTATTTCTGCTTCTACACCCTTTATATGCTCATTTGCTTTAAACCCATCGAATTTTGAAATACGCTTGATGCGGATCTCAGTCAGCTTTACAATGTCCTCTTGCTTTATCTCGCGTTTGAACTGCTTTTTATATGGTTTTAATCCTTTGTCTATTGCTGCCAGCACACCTTCCCAGGTAGTCTCTTCTTCAATGTCGCGATAGATGCGTTTCTCAATAAAGATTTTCTCAAGAGATGAATAATGCCAGTCATCTTCCAACTCTCCCAATTTTATCTGTAACTCCTGGAGCAATAGGTTTTTTGTATTTTCAACAGAGTGTCTCAATATAGTGCTGGCCCCAACAAAATGAGGCTTGTCATTAATGATAACACAGGCATTAGGAGAAATAGATATTTCGCAATCTGTAAATGCGTACAGAGCATCTATCGTCTGGTCAGTAGATACGCCCGGTGCCAACTGTATAGATAGCTCAACATTTTTGGCGGTATTATCTGTAACACTCTTTATTTTTATTTTACCATTATCATTCGCTTTTAAAATGCTATCAACAAGTTGAGTAGTAGTAACGCCGTAGGGTACATCTTTAATGATTAAAGTTTTTTTATCTACTTCCTCTATGTGCACACGCACTCTTACTTTTCCGCCCCTGGCTCCATCATTATAATTGCTTGCGTCTACCATACCTCCAGTAGGAAAATCCGGGTATAACTCAAACTTTTTACCTTTCAGATGTTTAATAGAAGCCTCTATTAGCTCGCAAAAATTATGAGGTAATATTTTGGTAGAAAGTCCAACCGCTATGCCATCCGCGCCCTGCGCAAGAAGCAGTGGGAATTTCATAGGCAGTGTCACCGGCTCATTTTTGCGACCATCGTAGCTTAATTGCCAATTTGTAGTTTTGGCATTAAAGGCCACCTCGAGTGCAAATTTTGATAATCGTGCCTCTATATACCTTGCTGCTGCAGCACTGTCACCTGTGCGCACATCTCCCCAGTTACCTTGTGTTTCTATCAATAGGTCTTTTTGTCCTATGCTCACTATTGCATCACTGATAGAAGCATCTCCATGTGGATGGTATTGCATTGTCTGGCCGATCACATTAGCAACCTTGTTAAAGCGGCCATCATCCATTTCCTTCATTGCGTGCAATATGCGCCTTTGCACGGGTTTTAGCCCATCCTCTACTGCCGGTACTGCACGTTCTAATATTACATAGCTGGCATAGTCCAGAAACCAGCTTTGATACATTTCACTAATTAAAACTGAGCTTTGTTCTGAATGGCTGTTCTGTTCTGACATTTGTTCCTCTGTAGTTAATTATCGGGCAAGATATTTAAAGTGGCAACAACTATTAGTGTTTTTTAAGCACATTTTCACATTTAAATTATCTAATGAGCCGCAAATTTATCTCTCTTCTCACAATTTTACCCAATTTAAAATAATGACAGTTGTTTTATTTTTATAATGTTTACCATTACTTTTATAGCAAAATTTTTAATGCATGAAAACTATACTGTATGTAGCGACTGTTGCTACAATATGTCTTACGATCTCAACAACCTTTGCCCAAAAAGTAAGGCTGCGCGATGGCAAGGTTGATGATTTGAAAAATATAACAAAACTGAATGTGAAGTTTGACTACAGTGACATGACTGTAGGCAAAAAATCTGAAAAGGACTATATAGCCGACAAAAAACAGGATTATAACAATAATGAAGCAGGAAAAGGTGATGCATGGGAAAAATCATGGGTGGCAGATAGGGAGGGGCGTTTTGAACCAAGATTTAAAGAGGAATTCGAAAAGCAGTCAGGCATAGACATTGGAGATTATCCTAAAGAAAAATATACACTTGTAGTTAAAACCAAGCATAGCGAACCTGGTTTCAATGTCGGGGTTATGAGGCACAATGCAGAAATAGATTGTGAAGCAATGCTTGTAGAAACAGCCAATCCAAATAATGTAGTAGCAAAACTTGATATTGATAATTGCCCAGGCCGAACTTTTTTTGGCAACGATTTCGATACCGGCGAACGTTTACAGGAGGCCTATGCCGTAGCCGGTAAAGGATTGGGCAAATACATCAAAAATGAGGTAAAATAATGACGATTTATTATTCAGTAGTTGCAGGCAATTCAATCTTTGATGCAAGCCAGCTTTTGTGCATGGGTATGAGCCAGTTCTTCAGCAATTCTTTTTTAGTAGCAATTACGTTATTAAATAATAAGGTGTCTTTATTAATAAAGCCTTTATCTATTGCATATTGTACCTGGTGTAGCGGTAGCATTTGTGCCTTATTATTTACCAGGAAAGTTATCACTAAGCGGTCGAACATATTTACATCATATTGTCTTTCTATGCTCTTTACTATCCGCACTGAACTATCGGTGCTGCAACCACTCACATGCACATCCGTTTCATCAGCAATAATGACGATAAACTGTTTGAACAGCAATTTTGCCCATCCTTTTACCGGCTCACTATGAGCTTCCCATTGTGCATAAAAATGATACAATTGCTCATTTATTTCTTTTTCCTCTTTTTCAATAAAAGGTCGGCTAGCCTGGTATATCCATACACGCGCATTATCTGCAAAGTCCGCAGGTATAATGTTTATCAGTTCTTCTTGCATTTGCATGCTGCAAAGTTACGTTAGAATTTATTGGTAAAAACTATATCTGGATCATTATTAGGATTGTATATGGTCAACCATTCTTTTAGCTTCTTGCCCATTATTTCATAATGTCGGGTTGCAGGCATCAGGCTAAAGCCCGAAGTGGTGAAATGACTGTTTATTAAAATCTGTTTATCATCAGCAATAAATATCATTACCTCTCTTATATCTTTACGGTTATTCATGCTTTTGCTCACTATCTGAAATACATCAGGTGCATTCGGATGGCGATATATGATCAGGTTCTGTATCTCAAGGAACTTTTCAATGATTTGCTGATTTTCATAAGAAAAGAAAGGTGTAGGAATATTAATGAACTTTAATGTTTTAGGATAACGGAAAAGTGAAACTATAGTAGGAATGTATAGAATGGTGAGAAAATAAGTGAAGTACAGATTTTTATGTGTGGTAGCTGGTACAATTACGTTAAGCCATAGTATAAGAGCAACAAGGAAAACAGCAGGTATAAGTTTCAGTACCAGAATTGTTCTTGTCCTTTTATTAAGAGGATAGCGCTTATGCTTTTTTATATAAGCCAGATCCTCTATTAATTTTTTATTCCACTGTGGTCCTTCTGAATACGGGGGTAATGATTTCATAGGGATGACTATATCTTAAGCCAATGATTGCGCCACAAGTTCAGCAATATCCAGCACCTTTACCTCATCTTCTTTTTCCTTGTTCTTTACGCCATCACTGAGCATTGTCATACAGAAAGGGCAGTTGGATGCAATGATATTAGCACCGGTTTCAATAGCTTCAGCAGCTCGCTCAAAGTTTATCCTGGTAGTACCCGCTTCCTCCTCCTTGAACATTTGCGCACCACCTGCACCGCAACACAAACCATTGCTACGGCAGCGTTTCATTTCTATAAGCTCAGCATCCAATGCCTGCAACACTTCTCTCGGAGCATCATATATTTTATTACCTCTGCCTAAATAACAACTATCATGATAAGTGATTTTCTTGCCTTTAAAGCTGCCACCTTCTTTCATCTTCACACGTCCCTCATTTATCAGTTGCTGCAGGAAGGTAGTATGGTGCATTACCTCGTAATTGCCACCCAAAGCAGGATACTCATTTTTGAAAATATTAAAACAATGAGGACAAATAGTAACTACTTTTTTAATGCCATAATTATTCAGCGTATGGATATTATTATAGGCCATCATCTGGAAAAGGAATTCATTGCCTGCTCTTCTTGCCGGGTCGCCGGTACACATTTCTTCCTTGCCGAGAATGGCAAATTTTATCCCAACCTTATCCAGTATTTGTGCGAAAGCCTTAGTAATTTTTTGTGCCCTTTGGTCGAAGCTGCCGGAGCATCCTACCCAGAAAAGTACCTCAGGTGTCTCGCCACTGGCTGCATATTCAGCCATACTTTTTATCGTCATCGTAATATTTTTTATTTAAGGGCTTATGAATTAAGTTCTTCAGCCCATTTATCACGCTCATCCGGACTAAATTTCCAGGGAGCCATATTGTTTTCTATATTTCCAAACATCAGGTTCCATTCCTGTGGTGCATTGCTTTCTTCCATAACCAATGAACGGCGCAACTGCAGAATAATAGAAAGCGGATTGATAGAAACCGGGCAAGCTTCCACACATGCCTGGCAAGTGGTGCAGGCTCTTAGTTCTTCAACAGTTATATAATCATTCACAAGAGTTTTCCCATCGTCCTGGAAAGTTTTATTTGCATCTATATTTCTGCCTATTTCCTCCATTCTGTCACGTGTATCCATCATTATTTTACGTGGAGAAAGTTTTTTTCCTGTAAGGTTTGCAGGACAAACCGCCGTGCATCTGCCGCACTCCGTACATGAGTAAGCATCCATCAGGTTTTTCCAGCTTAGGTCAGGTACATCCTTAGCACCGAATCGCTGATGTGTTTGTTCGCCGCCTGCCGCAGGCGCTTTATCGGGTTCCATCATATACAGCACTTCATTCTGTATCTCCGGCATGTTTTTCATTTCGCTTGGAGGAAGTAATGGACCATAATAAGCATTCGGGAATGCCAGTATAATATGAAAATGCTTAGAGTAGGGGAGATAGTTAAGAAAAAGGAATACTCCCAAAATATGCAGCCACCAGCACGTACGCTCCAATCCAATCAGTGAACCATCCGATAAGCCAGCGTACATAAACGTAAAATGATTGCTTATCCAGAATGGAGCAGTAGTAGTATAATGTTCTATATGCCGGCTTTGTAATATCAGATCCGTGGTATTCATGGTAAGGAACAGGCCCATCAATATTATTTCAGTAATAAGGATCACATTGGCATCTTCACGTGGCCAGCCATTCAATTCCTTCATGTTTAATCTTCGTACTCTTAATATATTCCTGCGAATAAGGAATATGGCACAGCCTACTAATACCAGTATGGCCAATATCTCAAAACATCCAATTAATACCGCATACAGACCACCCAACATTGGAGCAAAAAGCCTGTGATTTCCGGAAATGCCATCGAGGAATATTTCAAATATCTCGATGTTTATTATGATAAAGCCTGCGTAAACGGCAAGGTGTAATAAAGCGGGTATTGGTTTTTTAAACATCTTTTTTTGCCCTAATGCGAGCAAAAACATATTTTTCCAACGTTGGGGCTTATCGTCGCTTATATCTTCATCTCTTCCTAAATTAATATTTCTTCGTATTTGACGAACTTTCCTGGTGAAAAAATAGATGGCAGCAGCAGCGCAAATAATAAAAAGTATCTGTTGGATAAGATGCATGAAGCAACTGATTTGAAGCCCGAAAATAGTTGGTTTTATGCTAAAAACATAGTTTGCAAACTTATTGTGTCTTTAACAAAAAATTGTTTAGGTTTGATGGAAAGGAAATAGTGCAATGTTGAAGTTTAAATATGTATTAATTTTTAGTTTTATAATAGTATTTGCAACAGGAAGAATATTTGCTCAAAACAGTATTGCCCCCGAGAATCTGGAAGCATTTCACTCCATGGAAGATTCTCTGCTTATCACGGCCGATTCCATGTACCATGCTTTCATTCCCGACGACCGCGAGATATATTGCCAGCGGTTCGTAAGACAGCTCGTTAAAACACTTAAAATTCCAAATTCCTTCGATTATTCTTTTGATAAGTTAAAAGATGTGGTCAATATTATCTATCCGGAAGATAGAAGCTTTCGGATATTCAATTGGGACATCGCCCCGACTATGGTGACAAGGCGTTATTACGGCGCAGTTCAATCCCCTGGGGAACAATTAAAATTATATCCGCTCATAGACTATACTGAAGAGCTTGGCAAGAAGGCCGAAGATAGTGTGCTCACCAATAGTAAATGGTATGGTGCATTATATTATCGTATTATAGAACATGAAGCAAATGGTGAGAAACTATATACTCTTTTTGGATTAAACGCGGCAAACCCTATCAGTAATAAAAAGGTTCTCGACGTATTGTCGTTCACTTCTAATGGGGTAGAGTTTGGTGCTCCCATTTTTAATGTGGGTTCCGAAACCCAACCGGGACAGCGCATTGATCGTTTTATTATGGAGTACAAGAAGGAAGTGGAAGCTTCTCTCAATTTCGATAGTAGCCTCGGTGTTATATTCTTCGACAAGCTGGTATCGCAGGTCAACGACCCCAATCGTAAATATACTTATGTACCAAGTGGCGAGTATGATGGGTTTAAGTGGCATGACGACCAATGGAATTATGTACAGGACCTGATACCCGTACAAAACCTGAAAGATGGTGAAGCGCCCCAAGGCGACAAACCTGTCGACAAATAATACTCTTTATTTTAGCACATTTTTTTTAGCTTTGCACCGCTTTAGAATCTAAACAAAGCTCCACTGAAGGTCCGGTAGCTCAGTTGGATAGAGCATCAGCCTTCTAAGCTGAGGGTCATTGGTTCGAATCCAATCCGGATCACATAATATAAAAGCTACTGAAACTCAGTAGCTTTTGTTCTTTAATATTATCACACCTATTTGGAACTTGTTCATTTTCAATAATAATTCATTCGAGTTCCATAAGGTGTTTCTTAGTAGATATTTAGTAGGAAATAGTTATCAACAATTAATAACCTCAAAACTAGTATTAACGGTAATCCTCATCTTGGATTGAACTTACAGCGATTCGGATACTTTTCCTTTAGCCCTCATTTAGACCTTTGTGATGTAAATAATAAAATATTTATATCGCTCAAAATGGATAAAATCGAAAACCGACAAGAACAATTCACAAGGACTAATTTGCCTGTCTCTTTTTCATTTGACCCCGAAATAGCAATGGTGATAAATGAGCTTGCAAAGTTGGGTCCTGCACCCGTTTTTGAGCGGGGTGATTGGAAATCTGTTCGGGATAGTGGCAATGCCGGCTGGAAAAAATGGGCAGATGCTGCGCCCGATTATAATGACGTCAAAAAACATACATTTTTTACCAAAACACAAGATGGTGCATTGATAGAACTACGATGGTACACAAAGGAGGGATCAAAACCAGGTTCTGCTGTTGTATATGCACATGGCGGCGGCATGATCCTGGCGAGTCTGGATCTTTATGATTTTGTTATTTCCGAATATGTTTCAAAAACCGGCGTGCCATTCCTTGCCGTAGATTACAGACTCGCGCCGGAGTCAAAAGGAACTATGCTTGCAGAAGATGTATACTCTGGTATTTGCTGGCTTATTGCCTGCGGATCAGAACTTGAAGTAGATATCAACCGAATAGCTGTTATGGGTGATAGTGGTGGTGCTCCTACCGCCGGCGCTGCCATCCTCGCCCGGGATCGAAAAGTTACCATCGCCCATCAGCTACTTATCTATCCAATGCTTGACGACAGGAACTTGCAACCAGACCCGTTTATCAAACCGTTTGCTACCTGGTCTTATGATCACAACTATACTGGATGGAATGCTGTTCTGGGCGGTGAAATAGGATCTGAAACGATATCGCCAATTATTGCCCCGGCACGTTTAAAAGATTTTGCTGGACTTCCACCTACTTATATTGAAACTGGAGAACTTGATATTTTTCGTGATGAAGATATTGCATATGCCACGGGTCTGCTAAAAGCCGGTGTTCCGGTTGAACTGCATGTGCATACCGGTGCTCCTCATGGATATGACCGTATTGCTCCAAAGTCAAAACTAACTCAACGAGCTATGAATGACAGACTACGTATTATACGATCTATATAGAACGCAATCTATCAGGGGTTTATTTATCACTTAATCTAAAAAAAGGAAAAATGAAAAACGTATCAGAAGAAAACGTAGAAAAGGATAAGAAAATTCTTTTCTCGATCGTTGAGGAAATGGCAGATTCAATGACCGGTGCACAAAGCACAAAACATTGGGCCAATGACGCTCTTTGGTTTGACATCCCTGCATTTGCTTCAAAAGGTGTAAAACCCGCAAAGGCAATGTTTGACAAAGTATTCGGTAATTTCAAGTGGTGCAAAGTTGGCATTCTCGAAAAGGAAATTACGGTGAACGGCAATATGGGTATTGTTTGCACTATCCAACAAGTAAATATCGAGCTCAAAAATGGCGACACAAAACATTCACTGGTGCGCCAGACTGATTGTTTTGAAAAACGTGACAATGAATGGCAATTAATTCACGAACATGCATCATTCCCTGCGGGTGGCGAATGGGATGGTAAAATTGTAACAGCTTAATCAAACAGCCAGACCCACAACGAAATTCTAATTTTTATGAGCATAGAGCTACAATGTGTAGCTTTATGCTCATTTAGAAATTCGCAAACCTGATGGGGAAACCGGCATATCAGCCTTATATGGTTAATTCAGTTTCACAATTGCATCAATTGTTGTCGTTGCCCAAACCAATGCATCCGCTTATCAGTGTGATAGACTTAAAAGATATCAAACCTTCTGGCAAGGAAAGTATCATTTTCAATTTCTATTCGATCTGGCTTGAAAAGAACGTTGAAAGTAAATTAAGATACGGGCAGAATTATTTTGACTTTGATGAAGGGTCTATGATTTTCCTATCACCTGGCCAGGTAGTTTCCTCTGGCAACCATAAGCAAACAGAATATGGCTGGGGACTAGTTTTTCACCCTGATTTTATCCGGACTTATCAATTGGCGAAAACGATTAAAACATATGGATTTTTCTCCTATGCAATTAACGAAGCACTGCACGTTTCAGAGAGCGAAGAAAAGGTTTTAAACGCCATCCTGGATAATATTGCAAACGAATACCGGGCAAGAATCGATGATTTTAGTCAGGATGTCATTATCGCCGAAATTGAATTGATGCTTCATTATTGCGACCGGTTTTACCATCGGCAGTTCCTTACGCGTAAGAGCATCAATCATGACCTGTTAACACAGGTTGAGGATCTTCTCACAGATTATTTCAACGATAATACGGCAATGGAATTGGGATTGCCGACGGTACAATATTTAGGAAAAAAACTCAATGTTTCTCCTGGATATTTAAGCGATATGCTGCGGACGCTTACTGGCCAAAGTGCCCAACAGCATATACACAATAAGATAATTGAGAAGGCAAAAGAGTTAATTAGTGCTACCTCTTTAAGTGTCAACGAAATAGCATTTCAGCTTGGGTTTGAGTATGCACAGTCCTTTAATAAGTTTTTCAAGAATAAAACTGATATCTCTCCGTTGCAATACAGGAAGGGTTTTAATTAATACTGTTGAGTAAAGAAGGTCATGCAGCTAATAGCTTCAAATTCTCCAATATTCGGTTTAGGATTTGTGGTTAGCAATGGTTCTTATTGTCAACTTTTGTAATTTTATTTAGTGTTAGTCAAAGGCCTATGATTCTGGTTCCGTCATTACTGCCAGCCCGCGAAACATTAGTTGAGCTAAGTGAAAAACAAACAGCCATGAAATATAAAGGAATAACTTATGACGTCGGTACGGAATATACACCCAATGTTTTAACCAGAAGCGTCTTAAACTTAGATATAGTTAAATCTGACATGGAAGCAATTAAAAATAAACTTAATTGCAATTCTATCAGAATTTATGGTAAAGAGCCTCAAAGACTGTTAGATGTTTCAGAGTTGGCTCTTCAATGTGGCCTGAATGTTTGGCTTTCTCCAAGACTAATTAACGAGAACATTGATAGTACATTAGCTTACTTAAAAAGTATTGCGACAGAATTTGAAAAATTAAAGACAAGATATCAAGCTCAGGAATTAGTTTTTATTATTGGCGGTGAATTAACTATCGACATGAATAGTTTTGTTCAGGGGAATACAATTTATGCCAGGATAAAAAATCTTACTACACCTCTTTTCTTTATTAAAAGTGCTTTAGGGATTAAGCCCGGATATCAAAAGTTATTTGACCGGTTTTTGAAAGATGCAGTTTCTTTAGTGAAAAAAGAATTTTCCGGTAAGGTAACTTATGCCAGTGCGATGTGGGAAAAAGTGGACTGGCGTGATTTCGATTTTGTCTCAATGAATTTATATAAAGCATCATTCAACAAATCTTTTTATAATCAAAAATTAAGAAAATTAGTAGCGATCGGAAAGCCTGTCGCAATAACTGAATTTGGCTGTTGTTCATATGAAGGAGCTGACAAAAAAGGACCAATTGGATATGCGGTTCTTGATTCATCAAAAAACCCTCCTGAGTTTAGAGAAAAATGTGTCCGCAATGAAAAAGTGCAGGCAGATTACATAATAGACCTGCTTCAAACTTATGATAAGGAAAAGATTGCCGGAGCTTTTATTTTTGATTTTTATGCGCAAAAATTTACCTACAGCTATATTCCAGAAAATGATTACGACATGGCAAGCTTTGGTATAACGAAATCACTCGGCAATAATACATGGGAGCCCAAAGAAGCTTTTTATAAAATAGGAGCGTATTATAAAGAACAATAAAAATCAATCGCTTACATCACCTGGCAATATGATGGAGCGTTCAAGCTGAGGGTCATTGGTTCTAATTCAATCCGGATCACATAATATAGTAAAAGCCGCTTTTTTTTATTTTTTCTAATTAGTTGATTTTAATAGCAATTGATTCTTCTATAGGATTTTTAATTGGTTTGTTGTGATTTCCTTTCAAATTTTCGGTAACTTAAGCTCAAACAACTAATCGACACCAGGCATGAAAACGAAAGAACCAGGATCAGTAGATGAACACAATTTATCGGAATTGGGTTCATCAATGAACACTGTACAAGTCGAACAAAAAAGCTATGAGATGCCACCCCGGGACGGGTTTACCATCACACACTTCCTTACTGTTGCTGACATCGACCGATCGGCTCGCTTCTACGAAACGGTTTTCGGTGGTCGCATTCTGAGCACTGGCGATAGCAAAGGCGCGCCCGCGTACATTCAGATCGCGAATACATGGCTGCTTGTCAACGTCGGAGGCGGACCCGACTCCCGACAAACCCACGGTAACGCTCAGCACTCCTAATCCTGACAAGATCAACAGCTTTATGAATATCCGTGTTGCGGATATTAAAGCATGTTACGAATTATGGAAAAGCAGGGGAGCCGAGTTCATCACGGAGCCGATCCCTAAGTATGGCGAGATCCGTTGCTACATCCGTGATCCGGACGGTTATATTATCGAGGTCGGACAGAGCACCGAACTTACTTACGGTTAATACTCGCCGTGGGATAAAGGAATGAGTATATTCGTTACTATGAAAAACATCATGGTCTTGGATTCAGCCTGTTCGAAAACTGCATCGCAGATATAAAGGAATATTGATAGCTCCGATTGGTAATATATCCAAGCATGGCAGCGGTGTACAGATAGGGCTTGTTAATTCATGGGCTAATTGTTCAGGGTTACAGATAGGCCTGCTTAACCAAAATGGCAAAAAGGTTACACCCATTTTTAGCTATCGGAGTCGTAAACACGCACTGAAGATGAATGAAAACGCGTTTGCAGTAGAATAATTACTGCAAAACTATTTTCCTCACCATACGCATATTATCAGAGCTTACTTCAATAAAATAAATGCCACGCGCATAGTGTGATACATCAATCTGCTCTTTGATATAGCCTGCGGGCAT
>DATNFP010000046.1:0-12690 GCA_035606335.1 Flavipsychrobacter sp.
TTGCCCGATAGACGTGGCGTGCCTTATTTTTATGACCCGCTCGTTGCAACTGCATTTCTCGATAAAAAAAAGCCGCCATCTGCTACTATAGCCAGTGATGTTTATGGATTGGCAGCACTCTCATTCTTGTTGTTAACTGCACATCATTATCTTCCATTTCGATTAGATCGCTCATTCTTTTTTCAGCAAATAAAATTGGAAACTTTACGATCCTTCCAATCAATAGGAGTTCCCAGTCGTCCGGCTATCGAGGCTGTCCTTGCAAGAGCTTTGTCGAAAAACGAAAATGAACGTTTTGCACCCCCCTCCGCTTTCGCCGAAGCACTTTCAGCTGCGGATGATTCGATTGATAACGGAGACTCTGGGAAAAAAGCCGACCCTTCGGAAGCTCGTAAAACTATTGCAAGGTTTCAAAGAGAAGGATTAGATTTTGATTGGCCTTTACAGCCTCCAACAGCTCCTATACATTTTGGAGCCGCAGGTATTGCTTATACACTATTAAAATGCGCAGAAATAAGTCAAGACGCAAATGCTTTGAGTGATGCCGACATTTGGATTACAAGAGCTAAAACTGCGAAAGAACCGCTTGCATATAATAGCGATAATCCGGCAATTGGCATTTCTGAAAAGGCAATAACACCTCAATCACTTCATTATGGACGCTTTGGCGTATGTATATGCGAAGCTATGATCGCATTGGCACGTTGGGATTGCTTTACAGTTAACTCGACAATTAAGGAAATTTGTACCGTGGCTTTAGATGCACCTATCGACTTCGACCTTATGAGTGGCAAACCGGGTGCTTTATTGGGTTGTGCATTATTATTGGAAGTACTTCCCGACGATCCACTGCTTCCATCAAAACAATCACTCATAAACGCTGGTCATCGCATTGCATCCGACTTAATTGAAAAACTTAGCATGGTTGGGCATATCTCAGCCAATAAAACTATAAAACACATGGGTATTGCGCACGGTTGGGCTGGCGTACTTTATGCTTTAATGCGGTGGAGTGAAGTAGTGCAGGAACTGCCTGGTAAATTGGTAAAACAATATCTTCAGGAACTCGCCAATATGTCAATACCTGCGAAAATTGGTCGCAGGTGGCCTATCATGATCGATAGCCCTCAAAATGTAATAGATAGATTTAGCGCAAGCTGGTGTAAGGGTTCGTCTGGCCTTGCTCATCTTTTTGGGCTTGCCTTCGATACTTATGGAGATCAGGATTTTTTGAATATAGCTGTAGCTGCAGCTAATCATGCTTTTTCCATGCCTTCAAATGGAGCGACTTTATGCTGTGGCGATGCTGGGGTAGCATATGCCCAACTAGCTATGTATCGTCTCACCAAAGTAAATACATTTCTTGAGAGAGCCAGGGTACTTATCAATCGTGCTGGTAATAATAAATTAAATCTAAGTAGCAGCCTTTATAAAGGAAGCCTTGGTATCCATTTGTTGGCTCTTGAACTCATGAGTCCGCAAGAAGCACGAATGCCTTTTTTCGAGCGGGCAGGTTGGCCGGTTATGCTTTCTGTTAATTCTAGTAATAATGTAAAGAAGTCATCACACGCATGAACAAACCTCCCTCGACAAACGACGTTTTACCTTTTGGTGTGCTTGATCTTTGCAAGCGCAGCGAAAAACAAACTACAGGTGAAGCAATTGCTGACATACTAAAACTTGGTGAATTAGCAGATCAGGTTGGATACACACGCTATTGGGTCGCGGAGCATCATGTTCCTTACGCTGCTTCATCGGCGCCTGAATTACTTATACCTCTACTGGCCGCTCGTACGAAAAGGATCCGTGTCGGCACAGGTGGTATTATTATGGGATACTACAGCCCCTACCGTGTCGCAGAAATTGCTAACACATTACAAACTATCAGTGACGGGCGTTTCGATTTAGGAATGTGTCGTGGTCCGGGCGTAACTGATGAGGCAATTGCGAGTGAGCTTGTTGGCGGTAATTTATGGGAGTTGGATAAAGGTGTTTTTACAAGAAAGATAGCAAAAGTTATAAGCCTGGTAAACGCTGCAGATTCTCAGGCAAGAATTAAAATACACACTACTGCAAGACGGCCACCACAGCTTTGGGTGCTTGGCTCAAATGATAGTAGTGTCGTTTTAGCAAATGATCTGCATACATCTTTAGCACTCGCCTTGTTTATTACCCGGGACGAAAACAAAGCGCTGGTCAATAGTCAGCGTTTTCAGGCTAGTGCGGCGATCGAGAATTATTCTGGTCGGAAAGTCATCCTGGCTGTTAGTGTAGTTTGTGATGATACCGATGAAAAAGCCTTAATGAGGCACAAGAAATTATTAAGCGAAGGCACTATGCCAAGCAATTTTATTGGATCATATAAAAATGTTACCGGGCAATTACTCAAATTGTTAGGCCGCTTCAATGTTGATGAATTATTAATTGTTCAATACTCCCGGAATCACCACGAACGTATGGAAACCTATGGCTCGCTTGCTGAAAATTATAGATTACTCAAAGTCTAAAATCTGGAAGTATACTAGCCATATATCCAGCAAAATGTGCTTATTATAACGGCGAGGTTGCTAGATGAGGAAAAATTTCTTAAAAGAAATTTAAATGATTATAGTACATATTGCAATCAAATCAAATGGAGGTTGATACCAGGGTTGTTTTAATTACAGTATTCTAAAAAGCAAACCTTCGGGATGGTGGACGTAATGTCCAGGAAGCGACAGTAATACTTAAAAATATAATAGGCGCAATCATTGGAGCTACGCCATCTCCCACAAGCAAATGCGACGCGATTGCACCAACATAAATAAGAAATGTACCAAAATAAGCCCACTCTTTTAATAAAGGTAAGCGGGGCAGAAGAAATATGGGAGCTGCTAATAATGTGCCAATGCCTTTGATGATTAAGAAGTAAGATGGGAACCCAATTTGTTTCATAATGCCAAGAGCGAAGCCTTTATTCAACCAGTTGAAATCCCATGTAGCACTTAGAATTGACTCAAAGGCAAGGTAAATGGTTAAGACCCAGTAGGCGATTCTTCTGGCTTTAGATGGAGCCGATACATTGGTTGATTTATTTTCCATTTGAATGTCTTTTAATTCAATAATGAATGAGATCGTAACAATTGGACATTTTCTTATAAACTGACAAAATTCTTATGCCCACGAATTAACTTTAAATTACTTCCTGTTTATTTTTGAAAAATAACTGACAGCGTTTATTTTACAGTTATAGATGTCCTTTATGCATTATACTGTAACAACTCATAATAATACTCATCTCGACGTAACCAATGAATACCAGGAGATGCTTGGCACACTTGAATATACTTTTTGGCAACCTAAAAGGGCACATATCACGCTGACCGACAACACGGTTTACGATATAGATCCCACAGGCTTTTGGTTGAACACAATGGAAGTGACAAAAAATGGAGAGGAATATGCCGTTATTAAATACAATTGGCCTGGCAGCCATCTGGTCGTATCATCGCAAACAACATTTCCTTCACCTTCAGAAGAAAAAATATATTGAACGGTATTTATGCGGCCATAGACACCGATGGAAATGAAATTGCACTTATACAGGCTGTTCTTACCTGGAAGATCCTGGGTTTTAATTATGAAGTAGATGTACAAGATAATTATGCCGACGAAGAAACTACTTTATTGATTCCTTTTTTACTCACATATTGTGCGAGGCACCTGCGTAATCCTCATTATATTGGAACAATTTAAGAACATTGTTTTTACAGATTGATAGTTACCACTCGCTTCGATAAACGTACTACGGGTTTTTAAGAAAAAATGCTTTTGCCGCCTTCATCCCATTGTCATAAAGAATTTCCTTTTCTGAATTTGGAATATGCCGAACCTTTGGACCCAAATTATTCGTGCTTATATAGATTGTTCTGCCTTGCTCTTCTTTTTGTGATTCATTTTTGTTTAGATTTTCAATAACAATATTATATAAGGCAGCTATGTAGCTGTTAAAACCATAAATATTATAAGGCGCAATACCGGAAGAAGTTTTACTAAATTCTATCTGTTCGGGTCTTTCAAGCTTAAGTCCTAAAGTGTGGCTGTTCAGATTTGCAGAGTCAAAAATATTCAAAGGATAATTTGCCAGTAGCCCGCCATCTATATAAACACTGAATAATTTAGTGTTACCTGGCCTCTTTATTCTGTTATCATTGCTATCTAGTAAAACGGCACTAAAGTATAATGGAATAGCAATGCTTGCATGTACCGCAGTTTTTATGGATATGTTCGGATGGTTTTGCCAACTGAATATCTCCATTCTCTGCTTTGAAAGATTTGTAGTAGTTATGTACAGATTTTTTATTTTTTTATTTTTTAGTGCAAGGTCATGTAGTTGCGCTAATGTTGTATTAGCATTACCTGTCTTAGCTTTTATCAGATCGCCCAGCCAATCCTCTAATACTTCCCCCTTATACCAGCCAAAATTCTTACGTAATCGTTTTTGCCCTCCGATAAAGAAAAACTGGCCATCATTAAATTCTTCAATTTTCAGTTTCATCATTATATCCTTTATTTCTTCCGCATTGTATCCTACTGCAATAAGACTAGCTACTATTGCCCCAACTGAAGTGCCTGCAACATTGTTTATGTTTTGTAAGACATTTTTTTCTTCAAGTACTTTAATCGCACCTGCATAAGCTATTCCTCTTATTCCTCCACCTTTCAGGACAAGGGTAGTATACTGTTGTCCATTAGCGGTATTCAGTGCAAGATAAAAGGCAATAAGTGATATGAATTTAATCATTGGCAACTGGCATAAGTTTAAGAATGTCTAAAGTTAAAGTTAGATGGCGAACTGCAAAGTATTCTGATTTTGAGCTCACAATCATGCACCAAGCCATCTGGTAAAAAAATTTTCAAAAAAATTTGCGTAGTTAAATAACTACACATATATTTGTAGTCAAATAGCTACATAATGAATTTGCGTAGAGACGTTTTTCAGGCAATTGCAGACCCAACCAGGAGAGCCATTCTGTTGCTGGTGGCCTCTCAGTCGATGACTGCAGGAGCAATAGCTGCAAACTTTGATACAGCCAGGCCAACTGTTTCAAAACACTTGCAGATACTTACCGAGTGCGAATTATTAAAACAGGAACAAAATGGTAGAGAAGTTTATTATCAATTAAATCTCAACAAAATGAAAGAGATAGCAGATTTTATAGAGCCATTCCGCAAAATGTGGGATGACAGGTTTAACACATTGGAAACTATTATGAAACGACATCGCTAAAGCTGGGATTTCGCACTAAGGCGAATAAATATTCTACTGATGAACTGATTCTAAAGCTGATGGGAGCTCCATCAGGCAATTAAAAAAGACAAAAAATATTCTGATGAACAATTATAAATCAAAAAAATAAAACAAAATGGAACAGAAAACAAAAGTCAATGCCGAAAATGGCAAGCAGGAGTTAGTAATAACAAGAGAATTTGATTTGCCTGTTGAATTACTTTTCAAAGCTCATGTGGAGCCTGAAATTGTTGAGCAAGTGATGGGAACGAAAGTGCTGAAAATGGAGAGCAAAAAGCATGGTAGTTACCAATACGAAACAAAGGATCCCCAGGGGAACATTATGTTTCAGGCCAACGGAGTGATCCATGAGCTTATTCCGAACAAGAAGATCATACGCACATTCGAAATGACAAATGCTCCTTTTGGTGTTCAATTAGAGGTCTATGACTTTGAAAAACTTACAGACGATACTAGCAGGCTCAATATGCATGTAATATATGAATCGGGCGCACTAAGAGACCAGGTATTGAAGATGCCGTTTGCCCAAGGTATAAATATGGCTCATGATAGAATGCAAGACATTGTAAGCAAATTAAAATAACATACTATGACAAAGAGAAATAAGATCATCTATTGGGTATCTACTATCTGGCTTGCCGCAGGGATGCTGGCAGGTGGCGCACAGCAGGTATTTTATACAAAGAATTTTACTGACATATTCGTTCAGCTGGGTTATCCGATTTATTTTATGCGCATTCTGGGTATCTGGAAAATACTTGGAGTAATAGCCATATTGGTCCCTGGGTTCAAATTATTAAAAGAATGGACTTATGCCGGTTTCTTTTTTGCGATGTCCGGAGGTGTATTCTCACACATAGCGATGGGGCATTCTTTCGGTGAAATTGCACCTACATTAACGTTGACGATCCTAACTGTGATATCGTGGTATTTCCGGCCGGCAGATAGAAAAATCGTTTTAGTTAATCAATAACCTTCATAACTTTATTTCGAAGTATCAATATAGGATGAATTCTGAGATGGAAAATAATAAAATAGCAGAACCGGATAATACTGCCGTAAGAACCGCTTTATGGCGAGCATTGCATGTGCAAGTGGATGCAAAGCCTCACATACTTGAAGACGAAATTGGCTTAAAGTTAATAGCTCCATCGGATGATTGGCGTGAGCGTCCTGATATGAAATTTACAAGACGACTACGGGCTTCAATTGTAGCCCGTGCTCGTTTTATTGAGGATTTTATTGTCGAACAAAGCAAGCAAGGAATAAATCAGTATGTTATTCTTGGTGCAGGACTTGATACGTTTGCCCAACGCAGACCAGATATTGCTTCCAGACTACAGATATATGAAATTGATCAGCCCGGTACGTTGGCATGGAAACAACAACGCTTAAATGAGCTTCACTTTGGCGTCCCTGCATATTTGCATTTTGTGCCTGTTAATTTTGAAACTTCTTCCTGGTGGGAACAGTTGATAAAAGCAGGGTTTGATATTAGCCAACCTGCCGCAATTGCTTGCACCGGAGTTAGTTTATACCTTACGAAAGAGGCCAATAGATCCTTGTTGGATCAAATTGCTAAGCTTGCACCCGGTTCAAAACTTGCTATGACATTTTACTTACCTATAGAGCTTCTTGATGAAGAGGATAGGCCTATGCAGGAAATAGGAGAGAAAGGCGCTCGTGAAGCGGGAACGCCATTTGTCAGTTTTTTTGCTCCGGATGAAACATTGACCTTAGCTCGGGAAGCAGGTTTTAAAGAAGTAAAAACTATATCTACAAAGGACATGGAAAAATATTATTTTACAAATAGAACTGACAATCTTTTACCAGCGAGCGGAGAAGTATTTTTATTAGCCACAACGTAGACAATAAATTTGACCGATGCAAACGAATAGAATGAATCCCAAAGTCGACTTCTTTTTTAATAAAGCCACAAAGTGGCAGGAGGAGTATAAACAATTAAGAATGATTATCCTCGACTGTGGGTTGATAGAAGAGTTGAAATGGGGTGTTCCTTGCTACACCTTTCAGAAAAAGAACATTGTAATTATACATGGGTTTAAAGAGTACTGTGCAATTCTTTTTCCGAAAGGTGTTTTGTTAAGTGATACCAAGGGCATTCTGATCCAGCAAACCGAAAATGTGCAATCGGCTCGGCAGGTTCGGTTCACTAGTCTTAAGCAAATAGTTAAAATGGCGCCTACACTAAAAGCCTATGTTTACGAAGCCATCGAAGTGGAAAAAGCCGGTTTAAAAGTAGCTCTTAAAAAGGCCACAGAATATAGTATCCCAAAAGAATTCAAGATTAAATTAGACAAAAACCCAGCTTTAAAAACAGCTTTTAAAGCATTAACACCGGGACGGCAAAAAGGGTATTTATTTTATTTTTCTCAGCCCAAATTATCTAAAACACGCGAAGCAAGAGTTGAAAAATATATACCACAAATTCTGAGTGGAAAGGGATTAGATGATTAATGTTGAGCTTCTCGAAACAATAACATCATTAGCTTTGTAAAAAAACCACCATGTCAAACAATAGCGTAACACTGCACAGAGTACTCAAAGCCTCACCTGAAAAAGTTTATCGTGCCTTTACCGAATCAAATGCGATTGCGTCATGGCTTCCGCCGTACGGGTTTCTCTGCATTGTCCATAATATGGACGTTAAGCCTGGCGGGAATTACAAAATGTCGTTTATCAATTTTTCTACAGGTAACGGACATTCTTTTGGCGGAGAATACCTTGAGCTCAAACAGAATGAGTTCTTAAAATACACTGACAAATTTGATAATCCTGATATGCCCGGACAAATGATCACGTCGGTTTGGCTTAATAAAGTCTCCACTGGTACAGAACTTAAAATTAATCAGGAAGGCATTCCTGCAGCTATACCCACTGAAATGTGCTATTTGGGGTGGCAGGAATCGTTGGATAAGCTAACTAGATTAGTTGAGCCACAAATTCCAGATACCATATAACATCGTTTAATTATTTCAACGAAGCAAATAAAAGCAGATGAAAAAGAAATTGTCGTCAAAGCAATGTGAAGATTTATTCAACACATTGAAGGCACGTTTTGATAAAAATAAGAAACGTCATAAGGGGATTGAATGGGCTGAAGTACAGGCAAAATTGGAAGCTAAAGCTGAAAAGCTATGGTCACTCAACGAAATGGAAGAAACTGGTGGCGAACCGGACGTTGTTAGCTATGATAAAAAGACGGGCGAATATATTTTTTATGATTGCTCGGCAGAAAGTCCAAAAGGTCGCCGTAATTATTGTTACGACCATGAGGCATTGGAGGCAAGGAAAGAAGCTAAACCGGAAGACAGCGCCATTAACATGGCTGCTTCTATGGGTATCGAAATCCTAACAGAAGAACAATACCGGGAATTGCAGAAGCTTGAAAATTTCGATGAGAAAACATCAAGCTGGATAGAAACGCCTCCCAATATCAGAAAACTCGGGGGAGCCCTTTTTTGCGATCGTCGCTACGATCATGTTTTCACTTATCATAACGGTGCACAATCTTATTATGCGGCTCGTGGATTTCGTGGCTTACTAAGGGTATAAACTTATTCTTTAGCCTAAGACAATCGACGCCTTACGTGCTTCAATTACAATTTCAACCATGCCAAAGTTTTTTTTGTAAATGTAAGCTATAACATCATCGGTTAGCTTTTGTAATTTGTAAGTAAACTACACCCATGCAAACAAATATTATTTGGAAAGGACGCTATTATCAGTCCATGGAATACTGCAACTTAGTCCAAGCAGAATCAGGCAATGAAATTCAATCAACGATCATTGGTTATCACGAACAGCAAATATTTAAAGTAGAATATCACATCCATACAAATAAAGAGTGGGAAGTTTATTTGGTAAGCATTCACATGCAGCTTGATAGTAAGTCGGAAACTATCGCTTTAGAAAACAAAGATGGAATATGGTATTTGAACAGCAAACCTGAACCGTCATTTAAAAGCATTGTGTATATTGATATTTCGCTCACTCCTTTCACAAATACATTACCCGTTAATGGCATGGCATTCGAAAACGATAAGCAGCAAATAATTGACGTAATCTATTTCGATCTTTTAGAAAAAAAAACTAAGCCCTCAAAACAGATATATACACGTTTGTCTACCAATAAATATCTATTCCAGACTTACGACGGCAGTTTCAAAGCAGAAATAGAAGTAGATGAGCAAGGTCTTGTAACCGACTACCCTCAACTTTTTGAAATGCTTGGCAAAAATAGCAAGGTGAGCCGATAAATATTTATCGCCCACCAATACTATTTTTTCTCTGCTTCAATATTTTAATACCGGTGATTTTTATTACGCGATCATCCCGGCTGTCAAATTAAGTACAGTCCCGGTTATGGCACTTCCTTCATCCGACGCCGCAAAGATTGCCGAGTCGGTCAGCTCTTTCATTGTGGTGAGTCGTTTCCTATGTGTGCCGCTTGCCACCATCGTATTAAATTGTTCTATTGGGATGCCTTGGTTTTTTGCATGCCCTTCATAAAGTTCTTTAAAGGCTTCTTCAATAATGGGTGTTTCTGGTATTGCTGTCGTAAACAAGCAAACCGAACGTACTCCATGCTCTCCGCATTCCACAGAAATTGATCGACACAGCGATTCCATTGCTGCCCATGCTGGTCCCCTGCCGCCTGCAAGGGGAGCACTTATATGACTCAGGTTTGCTGTATGCATTAATACAACTCCGTTCCCCTGTTTGATCATGCGCTTTGCTGCAGCCTTTGCAGTAATGAAATGCGATTCAGTATAGATATTGATTGGAAGAGAGAAGCTATCCACAGAAAGCTCAAGAAGCGGAATATGCCCAACATCTTTTTGATAAATACCGATTGCATTGAATGAAATATCTACTTTCCCTGCTTTCTTTATCACATAGTCCATATGCCTTTCCACAGCTTGCTCATCAAGTGCATTAAGCTGGGTTACTTCGATAGTCCCTCCATCCCATTGTATCTCATCAGCAATAGTATTAAGCTTTTCTTCTGTCAGCCCGGTTAAAAAAATTGTAGCGCCTTCACGGGCAAATGCCTTTGCAGTTGCAGCACCTATAGCGCCATTGCCATAAATTACAGCAACTTTGTCTTTTAATCTGTTCATTTTTTCTGATTTTATCGTTACATCTTAATAACGATTCAGCTTTCAGAATGGGGACAAATTTTTTATAAATTTTTCCTTTCCTTAAGTCGCTTTATTTCCTTCACAAGAGTTTGTTTCTCACTCTTCGATTTTGTCAAAGCCAAAGAACGCTCATAGTGCACGATGGCTTTATCAATATCAGTGTCCGAATAGAGATAGCCTAACAAAGAATAATAATGATTGTTATCAGCAAGGTTTAGTTTTTCAGCTTCCTGTATTGCTTCCTTATTTCCATACACCTTGGCAAGTGCAAACGTCCTGTTCAATGCCGTTATTGGCGAATATTCAATAAGAAGCAGCTGATTGTACAACTGTAAAATATATTGCCACTTGTCATTATCATTTGGAGTGGTATGCCAATAAGCAATGGTCGCTTCCAGGTGATATTTCGAAACCTCCTTGCTATCATAGGCAAGTACCAGGTAATGATTTCCTTTTTCTATCAGTTCTTTATCCCACAAGCTTTTATCTTGCTGGTCAAGAAGAACTATTTCTCCATTGTCATCCATTCTTGCGTCTAGGCGGGAGCTCTGAAAACACATCAAAGCAAGTAAGGCATTAGTCTCCGAGGTATTAGTTAAAGGATTTTGAGTAAGTATATATACCAACCGTATAGCTTCCGAGCACAAGTCTTTCCTTATTAATTGATTATTGGTTTTCGAAAAATAACCTTCGCTAAACAGCAAGTACAAAGTCTTCAAAACATTATTCTGCCTTACTTTGATTTGTATTTCGCTTAGATCCTTAATTTGAAAATTTTCATTTCGAAGGTTAATCCTGGCCCTGTGCAAACGTTTTTTTATGGTTTCCGGTTTAGTTAAAAAAGCATTCGCAATTTCTTCTACACTAAACCCGCAAAGAATTTGTAGTGCCAGGCAAATTTGTGCCTCCGGTGAATTGCTTGGATTGCAAACCGCAAAGATCATTGCCAGCTGGCTATCAGCAATATTCTGGCTATTAAATTCAAAATCTTCTTCAGTGGCAGCTTCATTTATTCCCTTGGCATCTTTCATCTGCTTTTCAGAAACAGAAAGGTGTTTAAAATAGTCCTTCGTTTTATTTTTCGCAACTGTATAAAGCCACGCTGTAGGATTTTCTGGAACCCCTCTGTGTCCCCATGCTTCCGTTGCTTTCAGAAATGTCTCGCTCGCTATATCTTCCGCAATTTCAAGCTCCTTTAAATTATATGAATTATATAGTACAGCAACTATTTTGCTATACTCGGTTCTGAATAAGTGTGGTATCAATTCATTTTGCTGCATAAAAACAAAAAGCCCTCGTAAGTTACAAGGGCTAAGGAAAAATTACAACGAGTTGATTTCCCTGATTTCTACATTTCCTCCAAGCGACAAAACAGGACAACCATGTGCAAGCTTTGTTGCATCTTCAATAGATGTGGCTTTTATCATAGTATAGCCCATAATGGATTCTTTAATTTCGGCATAAGGTCCGTCAGAAACTACACCATCGTTGTTTAATACCTTTCCCGTTCTGAATAATCGGTTTCCCCTGTCTACAAGTTTGTCTTGTGCAGCGATACCCGCAACCCAATTCATCCATTTTTGTGTTGTAGCCTGCATTTCTTCTGATGATTGCTGAGGCAATGTCTTGAAATCTGCTCTGAAGATTAATAAGAATTCTTTCATTTTTTCTAAGTTTTATACCTCAATAACGATTGGCAATTGCAAATGGGGACAAAATCTACATTTAATAATAACAAAATAGTCTGCACCGGATTCAAGATGCAAACTATTAAAAGTTTATTTGTTAATATACTTCGCGACTCACTGGTCTAAGCGTCTCGCTTAGAACCATAATATGCAAGCGTCTCGCTTGCGACACATCCACGTTCTCACATCTGTAACCTAGAACTCAATTACTACAATCTATATCTTCCTCACTTCCCCTCCGTCGGATACCCTTTCCCTGTAGTTATCAAATTACGCAAACTATTATTTATATAATCAGTCCAGGCATTCGAACAGCCATTATAACACTCAAAATGAGGTACAAGTCCATTATGCGTAAAGCGTACCTGAGTTTTGTTATCCTTTTCAGAAATGTCAAAGCTTATCTTCGTTCCGGTCCATTCACTTTTGTCTTCTGTAAAGTTTAGTTGGCTGTCCGTAATAAGCCATACTACTTTTTTGTTAGGTACTACCTCTACCAGTTTTTGTTTGCTGTAGTGAATATCTTTATAGCGGTAACTAAACTCAT
>DATNFP010000047.1:0-25715 GCA_035606335.1 Flavipsychrobacter sp.
ATCCGCAGTTCTGGAACGACAGGCATCTGGAGGCACATGTATATTTCGAGGCATCGGCAGCAGTAATTGCTTTTATTCTATTGGGAAAGCTATTGGAAGAAGGCGCGAAAGCCAATACATCTTCTGCAATAAAAAAATTAATAGGATTACAACCCAAAACAGTGATAAGAATAGATGAAGAAGGCAATGAGCAAACGACCCAAATATCGCAGGTTGAGGTAAATAATATTCTGTTAGTGAAGCCTGGTGAAAAAATTGCTGTTGATGGCCTGGTAACAAAAGGACATTCCTTTGTAGATGAAAGCATGATATCAGGAGAGCCGGTACCGGTAGAAAAAAATGAAGGAGCTAAAGTATTTGCAGGTACTATAAATCAAAAAGGAAGTTTTCAATATAAGGCTGAAAAAGTAGGCGGTGATACATTGCTGGCGCAAATCATTAAAATGGTGCGCGAGGCGCAGGGAAGTAAAGCGCCTGTGCAAAAGCTGGTGGATAAGGTGGCAGGAATATTTGTGCCCGTTGTAATTGCCATTGCATTGATAAGCTTAATTGCCTGGATAATATGGGGTGGTGATAATGGATTTACTCATGGCTTGCTGGCAATGGTTACAGTATTGGTGATTGCTTGCCCTTGTGCATTAGGGCTGGCAACGCCTACTGCAATTATGGTGGGTGTTGGTAAGGGTGCGGAAATGGGCATACTAATTAAAGATGCTGAAAGCCTTGAAGTAGCACATAAAGTAGATGTAATTGTGTTTGATAAGACCGGAACAATTACCGAAGGGCATCCCGAGGTAATGGGCGTAGTATGGAAAAATGGTGTCGAACAGCATCTGCTGTCATCTATACTCTATAGTATAGAGGCACAATCTGAACATCCATTAGCGGAAGCTGTTACCCGCTACCTGAAAAACGAAAATGCAGATAACTTATTAATTCACTCATTTGATAGCCTTACGGGCAAAGGCGTATCTGCTATTTACGGAAATAGTATCTATTTCGTTGGCAGCAGTTTATTGCTCGAAGAAATTCATGTAAAAGTGCCCGATGAACTGAAAAAGCAAGCCGATGAATGGCTACCGCGAGCTAACACTGTAATATGGTTTGCCGACCATATTAATGCCCTCGCAGTAATAAGTATCGCAGATAAGATAAAAGATAGTTCTGCAAGTGCTGTTGCTGAATTGACTAAAATGGGTGTTGATACTTATCTGCTATCTGGGGATAACAAGCAGACAACAAAAGCCATTGCATTACAGGCAGGAATAAAAAATTATAAAGCCGGGATGTTGCCCGCAGGTAAAGCCGAAATAATAAAAGAGTTGCAGCAGCAGGGGAAAACAGTAGCAATGGCAGGGGACGGCATTAATGACAGCCAGGCATTGGCGCAGGCAGATATAAGCATTGCTATGGGAAAGGGTACAGATATTGCTATGGATGTGGCAAAAATGACATTAATATCTTCCGACTTGTCATATATTCCTAAAGCAATTAAACTATCGCACAAAACAGTACGACTGATACGACAGAATCTGTTTTGGGCATTTATATATAATCTTATCGGCATACCCATAGCAGCCGGTGTTTTATATCCTGTAAATGGCTTTTTGCTGAATCCTGTGATAGCCGGAGCCGCTATGGCATTAAGCTCTGTGTCTGTAGTAAGTAATAGTTTGCGCTTAAAATGGAGCAGGTTATAAATTATAAAGAATATAGCTATTTCATGAAAAAATTAACCGTTTTATTGCTGTCCCTACTGTATCATAATATGGTCTTCGCTCAGGAAAGCATGAATATGCCAGGCATGAGCATGGATACTGCGATGAAGAAACACAAATCAATGGACATGTCGAGCATGTGCAGCGCGCTATCATTAAATCTACCGATGGAACAGAATGGTTCCGGCACAAGCTGGCTCCCCGATGCGTCGCCTATGAATGGCTATATGGTACATTCGGGAAAATGGATGTTTATGTTTCATGGCAATTTATTCATCAGGTATGATAAGCAGGACCTGTTCAATGCGGGTTCGAGAGGTGGTGAGAAATGGGATGCTCCTGATTTCCTGATGGCTATGGCGCAGAGGAAGATTGGGAAGCATGGGCTGCTTAATTTCAGTGGGATGTTCTCCCTGGATGCATTAACTATGGGAGGACATGGGTACCCGTTATTATTCCAGACAGGAGAATCATGGAAAGGAGCTCCATTATACGACAGGCAGCATCCGCACGATCTGTTTTCTGAATTGGCAGTAAGCTATGCTTATGCCCTATCCCACAAATCTGATTTGTACGCTTATGTAGGATACCCCGGTGAACCAGCTTTGGGGCCTGTGGTATTTATGCATCGCCCGTCTGCTTTTTACGACCCTGATGCTCCGATCGGTCACCATTGGGAAGATGCAACACATATTACATTTGGTGTGGCTACTATCGGGTATAGGTATGACAAGTTTAAGATAGAAGCATCTTCTTTCAAAGGCCGGGAACCAGATGAAAACAGGTACAATTTCGATATGCCAAAGTTCGATTCATGGAGTGGCCGTATTTCTTACAATCCGTCTGAACATTGGGCAATCCAGGTTTCACATGGCTATATCAAAAGCCCCGAAGCGTTGCATCCTGATGAAAACGTGAATCGTAGTACGGCCTCAGTTACTTATAGTTATCCTTTTGGAGAAAAGAATTCCTTTGACGCGACAGCACTCTGGGGATTAAATAAAACTCCCGGACAGGATGGCTCCAATGCCGCCTTACTGGAAGCGAACGTAAGACTGAAGAAACTGGATGTTTATATGAGATACGAATGGGTACAGAAATCGGGTGAGGAGTTAAATCTAAATGAAAGCATCTATGGCGCATATACAATGTATCCGATCAATGCGATTACATTGGGTGCCGGATACGATTTGTTTAATATTGGTCATGTCACTGTTGCGGGCGGCGGCCAATTGTCTTTATATCATGCAGATCCTGCGCTCAATGTGCTTTATGGACAAAATCCGATGGCGGCGGAAGTGTATCTGCACATTTATCCCCGCTTAATGAATTAACAATATTATTTAAAAACACTCCGTAATTTTAAGATATGAAACGCTTAAAGATTCTAACTACTATCACGCTATTGTTTGTCGCATTCAGCATACATGCACAGACAGTGACTGAAACATTTAAAGTATACGGCAATTGCCATACCTGCGAAAAGAAGATAGAGAAGGCCGCAAAGTCTGCCGGGGCTACTCAGGCAGATTGGAACAAGGATACAAAGATGATCAAGGTTACTTACGATAACACTAAGACATCAAATGATGCAATACAAAAGAAAATTGCATCTGCAGGATATGATACTGAAAACTTCACCGGTGATGATAAGGCTTATAACAGCCTGGACGAATGTTGCCAGTACCAACGCAAAAGTGCTTCCAAATAAAAATTATGTGATAATGTAAAAAGGCCGGTAATTACCGGCCCTTTTCGTTTTATATCTTTTCCCATTCATACTCCTTTTCTACCCGTTGCTTCAGGCGCTGCACGAATAGAAAGGTAGCAGGGCATCTATGTAAGTTTTGTATGAAAGTATCATTATAAGCGTCCAGTGGTTTTTTATAATGGTGCGGGAATTCAGCACAATCTTTTGGACGCACGTCATAAATAGAACATTTGTCATTAACCAGGAACTGGCATGGCTGTGTCTTATTCACCCAGTCGCCGGTGTCCTCTTCCTTATAAAGCCATTTTTCTATGAATTCTTTTGGCTTCATACCTAAGTGATCTGAAATCCTTATCACATCCGCTCTTCTGAATGTGGGGGTCATTGTCTTGCAGCAATTAGCACATTTAGTACAGTTGACATCCTTCCACACGGTTGCATCTACTTCTGCTGCGAGTGTATTAAGATCTTCGGGAACTATCTCATCAAACTTCTGGAGAAACAACGTCAATTTCTTCTTCTTACGAGATGCTTCAAGCTTAAAATTTTTCAAATCCATAGAGACGTAAATATACTGTATTAACAGCACAAGCAGCTAACTAAAAATTATATTTAGTAGTTTTTAAAGCAAGTAATAATTGTAATGTATCTGGCAACCTCATCAATAATCATAAGCCCCATTCTTCCAGTATCTGTGCGGTATGATTTTCTGTATCTACCTTATCAATGATCTTATCTATTTTCCCTTGTTCATTTATCAGAAAGGTAGTGCGATAAGTACCCATATAGGCTCTGCCCCATAACTTTTTTTCACCCCACAGGCCATACTCATTCACGATTTTTTTATCTACGTCGGCCAGCAATGTAAATGGCAATGAATATTTGGTTTCAAAGTTTTTGTGCTTCTTTTCACTATCTACACTTACTCCAAGCACTACTATTCCTTTCTTTTTAAGTGCGGCATAGTTGTCCCGTATGTTGCACGCCTCTGCTGTACAACCAGGGGTATTATCCTTAGGATAAAAATATAATACTACTTTCTTACCCTTAAAATCATGCAGTGATACAGGATTTCCATTCTGGTCGTTCACCGTAAAATCGGGAGCCTTATCGCCTGGTTTCAGATTCATAAATATTATTTTTATCGTGTGAAGGTATAATGCAGTTCTTTTGTATTGTCATTCTCATCAGTCGCTTTTATTACCAGCTCATGCTTTCCTTTAGGGCAATGCTCATCAAATTTATAAAAGAAAAGATCGTTATGCTGCTCAAAGCAAAGCCATTTACCGTCCAGCTCACCCACAAATTTTTTCACGGAGGTCATGGCATCTTTGGCAACAAAAGTTATTTGCTTGGCCTTGCTCATATTCCCTTCTATTTTTTGTAAGGGCCTCACTTCCGGTGCAACCGTATCTGCAGCCAGCCAGTAAGTACCAAAATTACGTACAGATGCTTTATACCAGCCCTGGTTGCCATAGGTAGCGGCCCTGCCATCTTCTCTTTTGCCATCGCTATGTATCATTGCTACTTTATCGCGCAATTGGAATGGCACAGGTGAGTTCGGTTTGATGTTCAGATCAAAATAGTGGTGCACAGGCACGTATGAATAATGTATCATGTAATGATCTGAAAAATCTTTGTCGTCCGGGGTGGTGCTGTATTGGAAACATATATCATCATACAATTCCGTTTCGTCCAGTGTAAAGCTGACATTAGGTTGCTCAAAATTATTTACTTGTCCTGCCTTAAACAAATTGGCACATGATTTAGTGTTGCTATTATTTTCGCCACCGAATTTTAAATAAAACGAAACTGTCGAAGTATTCCCTTTATCGTCTATTACCTCGATGCGTGCCTTGTGTGGCCTATCATCATTCAAAGCGAGACCACCTTGTTTATCATTAAGATAAGTAAATATGCGGCTTAATTGATTATTTGGCAATTTAAAAAAGCATTGAATTGTAATATCTTTTTGCTCTTCTGTTTTATAATCGGCGTAAGCATTTACATATCGTGTCACATCATAGCCTATATCGTCCAGTGTCACTTCTGTCTGCAGCTTATTATCCAGATATACCCTCGCTTTATAAAAGGCAATTGTGTTGTCACTGCCCTCCATATAGTCGTTTACGCGCAGGCCGACACCTGCTGCATCACTTATTGCTTTTACCGTGTCTTCTTTGGGTATATATACTGAACCTTTTTTTACAAGGGCAATTATTTGTGGGGTTTGTTCATAGATGCTGTTTGCCAGGTCATAAACCGCCAGCTCGGTGGGTACAGGAGGTTTTTTGTCAATGATCGGCAATCCAAATTGTTCCGGATTTAAAGGATGCTCTGTTTTAGTACTTCTTATTTCGAAATGCAGATGTGGTGCGGTAGAGGCGCCTGTATTGCCTGACCATGCTATTTGCTGTCCCTTCTTTACAGGAAAGGTAGAGGGTGAAAGCTGCACATCTATATCCCATCTTTCCTTTTTATATTGTTCATGCCGCAAATATTTTTCAATTGCGGGAGCATAATCATTAAGATGGGCATATAGTGTGGTGTAGCCATTAGGATGTGTGATGTACAACGCATGGCCAAACCCGCCACTCTCTGTTTTTATCCGCGAAATATATCCATCTGCTGCTGCATGTACAGGTTGATTTTCTACACCCTTCGTTTTTATATCGACACCACTATGGAAATGTCCCGGCCTGCATTCGCCAAAATTCCCGGCAAGAAAAATGGGAATATTAAGCGGATTACGGAAATAATGTTGAGGATATTTTAGAGTATCTGGCTCGTTTTTGAGTTGCGCATGCAGATAAAATGGTAAGAAAACGCTAATTGCAAAAAGAATATTCTTCATCAGGTCGCAATGTAATAACTTTGCAATATTATGAAGAGTTGTTGTAAAGATGCCTTTGAAACAGATAGTCAAAATAAGAATACAGGCAGGCGTGCAAGTTCAACTAGAAAGTTTAACTTATTACAATTATTTTCCTTTCTGAAGCCAAAGAATATAAAGAAGGCTAAAGCTTAATGTAAAATTGCCTGTAATACAGCAAGTGATTTAATATTCCCCAGGTGTTGTGTGTATTGATGTAGAAAAGCGATATACCAGTCGAGTAATCTATAGCGCATTGTTGAGTTCATATCTACTGCTTTCAGTTCAGATACGGCATTTATCCGGAGCAATTGTGCGAGCGCTTTTGCATCGGTATCGTTTACAAATGGTGTTACAACAGGAGCTTGTGAACTAAAGCCGCCCTCATGCAAGTCGAGGTGTGGGGTATTGGCCGTATAGCTTCCTTTTAATTCATAACCGAGTAAGCGGCCACATTGTAATACAAAATACAATGGGAAATTGGCTACATCCTCTACCGGCATCTCATCCAGCATACAGAAATAATCAAATGCGAAATCAAACAGGTCAGACAGCGGAGCCTGTTCCGGCAGCAATCTCAATAACAACTCAACCGAAAATAAAGCAATGCTGTTTTTTACAACTTCCTGCTGCAATGACTGATAAATATGTGCTAACTGAAACTCACGGATATGCTGCATATTGTGCTGCGGACGCTGATATACAACCATGTCAAGCAGGGTAGCAGGTTGTAGCAGTCCCGCGCGATTACTTTTGGCTTTGCTGGTACGCACGCCTTTCACCATATAGGTTTGTACGCCGTATATCCTTGTAAATATTGTGCTTACCAGGCTTGTATCTCCATATTTAACAGAACGTAATACAATCCCTTTTGTTGTTTGCAGCATATCTACTGTATAAATGCCATCTTACCAACATAGGTTTGTGAGCCATCGCTATTGGTAGCAAAAATGAGATATACACCTGATTCCGGTCTGTGCCCTGTATAATCGTAGCCGTTCCATACGGCCTGTCCGCCGAGTGCTGTAGTGCGGTATACTAACTGGCCTGATATATCTGTAATGCGTACATCAGAATTAGCGGCCAGGCCCTTTATTGCTATAGTGCCATTATAGCCGCTTGGTATCGGGTCAGGGTAAACCAACACATTTTGGTTGGATGTTGTTCCTTCCGTAGCAGTGCTATGATAGCTTACAAGCCCTTGCTGTGTGCCTATATATACATCGCCTGTTATAGGGTCAACAGCTATTTTCTGTATCAGGTTGGATGGTAATGGACTATTATCCTGTGTGAAGCGATAAATTATTTTACTTGCATCCGGCGACAACAACCATACTCCATTATCGGTGCCCACCCATTTTCTGTTTGCTCCGTCTACTGCTATGGTGCGTACATTTTCTCCTGAAAAAAGATATCCTGCAAATTGATCGTACTGCACTATCGGGATTTGAGCATCGCAGAATGATTGTCCATTGCAGCTACAATTGCTTTGCGTTATTTGCCCCGGGCAATTCACAATTGCTATCCCATTATTCGTTCCTATCCATATATTGCCATCCTGATCTTTTGCTAAACTAAATACTGTACTGCTGGGAAGATTACCTAAACCCACCCCCTGAATTAGTTGCTTGTGAGTGTCATCACTTGGGTCAGATATTGTTCCATTGTCGTTATATACTATTACACCACCACCTCCGGTTACGGCCCACCACTTTTGCCCATTGTCATCTATTATTATTTGACCGCCTGCAAAATTAAATGCACCTGTAGTGCCTACACTGAAATTATACCAATTATTGTCGCTTGTTTTAACGACTAACTCATGTGTCGCCCCCAACAGAGATATCCATAAATTATCCTGGTTGTCTATTGCCATGCCTAATACGGTAACAGCGGGATATAATGTATAGTTTGGATCAAAAAATGGAGAATGCTTTATAAGCTGATAGTCTCCATTAGGTTGGATTGAGAAAAAACCATCCTCAAAAGAGCCTCCGTAAATAGTACCGGTTGCCTGGTCCTTCAGCACAGTCATTATATCAGACACAGTATCGCCAAATGGTTGATAGGTGTAAGTACCACGTGATGTCCAGTTACCGTCTTTATAAGCTGAAAATCCCGCGGAGGTATTTAACTGGCGTAACAGATCATTATACCCTCCGTGTGCTACATACACTTCTTTATTGTATGCATGAATATCAAAATTTGATGGAGAAGCAGGTCCGGGTGGATAAAATGTCCCTAATGAATTTGGCCCTATTCTTCTTTGTAATCCGTTAAATACATCAGCCAGCCATAAGCTGCCATCATTTGTTTCCACAAGCTGGGCAGGGTATCCATGAACTGTAAAAGAATCAACAGGGTTGTAGTTCGTATCTATTTTCTTTTCATCGCCCTTATATACCGAGCTGTCATATTCGCCAAACCATACGCCATCATTAAAAGCATTTACGTGACTGATATATAATTTGGATGCGTATAAATATTTAAGGCTATCGTTCGTAAACGTAAACAGACTATCATTTGTTGATAGATACAATTTGTTATTAATTCCGGAAATAAAATTAAAACTATGGATACTATCCAACTGCTGCCAGACAGCAAAGTTTTGCAGCTGGGGACTATTTTTATCGGCGCGGAACAAACCGAAGTTTGTAGCTGCATAAAAATAATTCCCCTGAGCCGAAAACCCATTGATAGAAATAGGTTGGTTATTTTTTACAAAAACATAAGTCTCTTTAATATTTTTTGTTGCCAGGTCTATTACTACTATACCGATATCGGTGCTGAGATAGGCGGCACCATTATACGTATATATATTATGAATTACTTTGCTCCCGGTTACCATTTTGTTTTTCAGGTCCGGGATATTAAAGAAGCTATTATCCTTAAAGAGATCAATATTATCGTTCTGGTAAGCTAATATCACTGTATTAGTCGTGGTGTCATAGCCTATCTGTCCCATACCCACATCCGACATACCTTCTACTTTGCTGTAAGGGTTATACTCGTGTTGTACGTTATCCCAATAAAAAAAGCTTTGATTGCAAATTGTAAAAATAGAGTTACCATCTGTAACCGCTCCCAAAGCAGTGTTATATGGCATGTGAGAACGCCAATAACCAATAGGCCTGTCCTGCGCTTCAGAATTAAGATTAGATAATGTAAAAACTATTATAAGTGATGGTAAATACCTGAAAATATTCATAGATTATCTTAGCTCAAATGTATGAAATAAACGCCTTGAACGCTCGATTATTGCCTTGCAAAGACAAGTATGCGATAATAAATTAAATGATTATAAATATTTCTTCTCTACAAGGTATTTAAACAGGGTTTCCATTGGAGCGATTTTGTCATAATCCAGGTAATATTTTTCCTGGTCTACCGGAGTTATTATTGTCCAGCTATCGCCGTTTTCTTCATGGGTTATTTCCGCTACCTTATTCTGGCTTGTGTTGTATACTTGCAGGGCAGTCATTTCATTTATAGGTAGTTTTTTATATGTCCCGATCAGTTCACCATTATTATAAATTTTATTGTCTTTTATGTTGATCAGTATCCTGGTATCGGGTGTTTTGTGTTCTTCTATTTTTAATTTTCCATCATGTTTTGCCACAAATTCTTCTTCTTTTTCTTTATTGATCTCATTTCCCTGCACCACATTTCCTGATATTATCTCCTTTGCCAGCGCTTTTACAATAGTAGTGGTATCATCCATATAATCTTTTATATAACATTGATCTCCTGTCTGGTCGAAAGTGAGTATGTAATATTGAATTTCATTGTGATTCTTCAGATGCTCATCATAAACATTTTTTTTAGTCAGCTTGAAATAGGCAAGCTCTTTATTGTCCAGGTTAGTAAGTACATAATCCGCCTCCCACATTACTTTATTTTTTGGCATCATATAGAATGCTTTTTTCCCATTTACCGATACTAACCCATTGTTCTTATTCACATCAATAGATTGAGAAAAACCTGCAAGTGGCAGAATACATGCTAATGCTATAATTAAAACTTTATTCATTTTTCTTTACAGATAGTAGTTCATCAATTTAAAGCAATAAAAATTTATCGGCATCATTTAAGAACGGGAAATGGCCCCTGGCGTTCATTACTATATCTTTTTCCAATGTTATTGTATGCACAGCTTGATCGTCATGTTGTTGCCATATTGTTTCTCCCAATGGCCCAAACACGCTGCTATCCCCACTATAATGTATCCCTTTCCCATCATCTCCAATGCGGTTCACACCTACTACATAGCTCAAATTCTCAATAGCGCGTGCTTGCAATAGTGTTTTCCATGCCAGGCTACGTTTTTCCGGCCAGTTTGCTGTGTATATCAACACTTCGTATTCATCGTCCCAGTTCCTTGACCAAACCGGGAAGCGCAGGTCATAACAAACCAACGGGCATATTCTCCAGCCCTTTACCCTGGCGATCAATCTTTTTGTGCCACTACTATAATGTTTGTCTTCTTCTGCGTAAGCAAACAGATGGCGCTTGTCATAGTAGCCATATTGTCCATCGGGCTGCATCCATATCAGGCGGTTATAATATTTGCCTGCATCTTCTATTATAAGGCTTCCTGTAATAATACACCTGTTTTTGGCAGCAGTATCCTTCATCCACTGCACCGATCCTCCCGTCATTGATTCAGCAAGTCTTTCCGGGGACATGCTAAAGCCCGTGCTAAACATTTCGGGCAGTACAACTACTTCTTTTTTTTCTTTTATAGCAGCTATCAAATGTTCATACTGCTCCAGGTTATATTTTTTATCTTCCCATTTAATATCCGGTTGTATCAGTGTTATATTTAATTGCTCATTTGCCATAGGTGCATTGTAAACATTAATTTTGATATTTTTGAGTATCGTTAACCCACTTATTCCTGGTTTATGAAAAAACTGTTTTTCCTTACGCTTCTGTTTATTCCGCTCGCAGTTTTCGCTAAAGTTACGCTTTCAGGCAACTGGATAGAAGTGAAGCGCATGAAATTAGACAAATCAGTTGTCGCCTATAAAGATACCATTCATATAAAATTTATGATCGGGAATGAATATGTATGGCAAAAATCAGGTGGTTTTACATATCGTGGCACATTCAGGGTTACAGATAAAGATCTTGACCTCGGTATGCGCGATTTTGCCATAGTACAAAAAACTTCAGATAAGCTAGTACTTCAGGATGATGATGGTATTTACGAACTTGCTCCCGATCATACAGTAGCGCAGCAACAATCTGCGGCATTAAAACCAGAAGCCCCTGCTGCTCCTGTAAATAGCATTAACCAGATGGTTGGCCACTGGTCTGTTTACAAGCGCACAAGCGCCCAGGTTTTGAAAGAAGTAGATTATACGCGCATTCTTAAAATGATAGATATTACAGGAGGCAGTTCGGACGGAAAACTTGGCTATCTGTATGCCTCCAAAGATGCTGATAATGCCCCTTCGTGGAAGATAGACAGTTATTCCGATCAGACCCTGCATTGTAGTGGTAGAGATAAACGTGAGTTTAAAGTGCTTAAATGTGAAAACAACGATATGGTGCTGGAAGAAGACGGTATCACTTATTTCTTTAAGCAATTCAAATAAGTAAATAATTACCTTTTTACAGCCTTATTGTAAGCATCAATACAACGTTTCTTCGCTTCGTTATGCTCCACAATCTGTGCAGGATATGAAACGGTATCATTTTCAGGCACCCATCGTTTTATGTATTCATGTTTTGGGTCAAATTTTTCTGTCTGCAATGTGGGATTAAAAACACGGAAATAAGGAGCTGCATCACAACCTGTTCCGGCAACCCATTGCCAGTTGCCATTATTGGATGCCAGATCATAATCGAGTAGTTTCTCTGCAAAATATGCTTCGCCCCATCTCCAGTCTATAAGCAAGTCTTTAATAAGAAAGCTTGCAACGATCATGCGCACACGGTTAGGCATATATCCTGTTTCATTCAATTCCCTCATTCCTGCATCTACTATTGGGAATCCCGTTTGTCCACTGCACCACAACTGAAATTCTTTTTCATTATTGCGCCATCTTATATTATCAAACTCTTTCCTGAAAGAATGAGTTACAACATTGGGAAAATGCCACAGTACCTGCTGGTAAAATTCCCGCCAGATAAGCTCATCCAATAATTTCTCATTTAGTCGTTTAGCTTCACTCGCTATCTGCCTGATGCTTACCGTGCCAAATCGTAAATGTATTCCCAATCTTGTAGTCCCATCCATTGCCGGGTAGTCCCGTTCTTTATCATAATTTTTGGCAGTAATGTGATTTAATTCTGCAGGTACTATATCGTATTTCACTTTTTCAAAACCCATACTTTCCAATGATGGTGTGCGCCTTGGGTCTTGTTTGTACAGGTTGGACAAATATTTTTCCGTTGGGTACGATTTCAGGTAAAAATTATTTAGCAATGATTTCCATCGTTTGCTGTAAGGTGTATAAATGGTATAAGGAGTCTTATCATCTTTAAGTACCTCTTCCCTTTCGAATATTACCTGGTCTTTGTAGCTGTGGAAAGAAATGTTATGTTGTTGCAATAGCTTTCTTATCTGTTCGTCCCGTTTTATAGCGTAGGGCTCATAATCATTATTGGTATAAACGGCATGAATATGATAATGTTCCAGCAATTGTTTAAAACACTGCAATGGCTCACCATGCAATACATGTAACGAGCTGTGATGCTTTTTTAGCTTATCCTGTATTTCCACTAAAGTGTCATGGATAAATGCTACCCGCTTGTCTTTTTTTTCTTTTAAATCATCTAAAATATTGGTGTCAAAAATGAAAACAGGGACAACCCGGTGTCCGGAGCGTAAAGCATGATATAGACCCGCATTGTCTTGTAACCTTAGATCTCTTCTAAACCAGAATATGCTAATAGTATCAGCCATGCTCCTTAAGTAATAAGCCTGTTAGTTATTTAAAGCTATGCTATTTCTTGTATCCTTTCTCCCGACATTTTTACTACAGGTTATCAATATCGTTTTACTCGGATAGCGAATATTTATTCGGTTATTAATAAAAAAAATTTATCGCTTTATGCTGTCCCATGCCAGCTCCAATGCCTTATTGATTATTGTAGGATTAGCTTTTATCTGCCCATTCATATGCCAGCGAACTAATTCTCCAATAGCTCCGCTCAACTGTATCACCAATAACTCGGTCGGCATATCCTTTACCAATCTTTCTTCTTTCCCACGTTCTAACAGATCAAATACCGGTTGTAGCATTTTGTCTGTTTCTTTCCTCACATGTTCCTGCAGGTATGGAGAACGGTAATATTGCTCGAGGAAAGCGGCAGCTTCGGGCTCTTGCATTTGTGCACGTACATAATTGTGCCATACTTTCTCAAAGCAAGCCATAAAAGGAGCCTTGGCATTGTACCCTTTTAAAAATTCTTCGGCATTTCTTTTTTTCAGCTCCAGGTATAATTGATTGATAAGATCCTCTTTACTTTCAAAATAGACATACACTGTCCCCGTCGCGATGCCTGCCTCTTTAGCTACATCGCTCATTTTTAAAGCAGTAAAGCCTTCTCTTAAAACCAGCTTAAGCGTTGCTTTAAAAATTGCCTCCAGTTTATTCGGATCTTTTTCCCTCATTGATATAAAATTAATGAATAGATATTCATTAATTAAAAATTATTTTTTACAAGCAATGACTATCTGATTTTTTAATCTGCTACCGCAGCATCCTCACCATAAAGCTGTTTCTTGTATTTTAATGAGGGCGATTGTATGAAAGTACCCAGGTTCAATTGTGACCACTTTTTATCTACAGATGCGATCGTTGCATCATCTGCTACAATAATATTCGGCCATGGCCTGTCAAAATCATCCAGCTCTTTTGTTTTGCGTGTACCATCCAGCCCCAGGATATTTTTTTGAGTACCTCCATAAAAATGATCACGACGTGGATCAAGATTGTTGGTAAAACGCCATAAAGTATCTGCTATATCATTTACATCTACTGTATGCTCTACATACAGGATCATTTTTATGCCTGTTAACATTGGTAGTGCACAAAGCTGTTCGTGTATCTCCTGTACCTGGTTAGGTTGCTGTTTGTTGACTGATATAAAAAGCACCGGTATTTTCCAATTGCGAGCTAACTCGTCATTAATGCCAACAATGTTTGTAAAACGGGATAAAATTTGCTCTTTGGAAAAATCGTTCGGCAATGAGAATGGTTGTAGTGGTGTTGTTATTTCCTCGTCCCATTTTTTTGTGCCATCTATACACATCTTTCCGCCAAAGCCCAACTTAGAGCAGCTATGGTCTAATACATCCATAGGTCCCTGGCTGAAATATATATTATTTACAGGGTCCAGGTTATTAAATACATATTGAGTTACTTCTTTGTAGTTATCGATTTTTATATCTCCATCAGTCAGCACCAGTATCTTATTAAACATCATTTGTCCCGCACCCCACATCGCATTCATTACTTTTTGCCCCTGCCCGGCATATTCTTTATTTATTGAGGCGATAACAAGATTATGAAACACGCCCTCCACAGGCATATTCATATCCTTTATTTCGGGCACCATCGTCATTTTTATGGGGGATAAGAATATGCGCTCTGTAGCCTTGCCCATCCAAGCATCTTCCTGCGGCGGAATACCAACAATAGTTGCGGGATATATTGCATCCTTGCGATGTGTAATTGCTGTGATATGAAATCTTGGATACCAGTCCGGCAACGAATAGTACCCTGTATGGTCGCCAAATGGCCCCTCCCATATCATCTCTTCATCAGTATCTACATATCCTTCTATTATAAAATCAGCGTCGGCAGGTACTTCTATTTCCGGTTGAGTGATACAATGCACCAGCTCCACCGATTTTTTGCGCAGAAATCCTGCCAGCATATATTCATCTACATTTTCCGGTAATGGCGCGGTGGCAGCATAGGTGTATACTGGATCGCCGCCCAAAGCCACCGCAACAGGCATACGTTTATGCAACTTCTTGTATTCATTATAATGGCGTGCAGACACCTTATGTTTATGCCAATGCAGCGCTGTCATATCTGGCGAAAACACCTGCATACGATACATACCTATATTTCGTATGCCTGTATTAGGGTCTTTAGTATGTATGGCAGGCAGTGTCAGGAATCTGCCTCCATCTTTAGGCCAGCATTTTAAAATAGGTAACAGATCCAGGTTGGGTTTATCCATTACTACTTCCTGGCTTGCACCTCTGCCTTTTATCACTTTGGGCATCCATGATGCAAATTTGCTAAGCTGTGGCAGCATTGATAGTTTTTCTATAATGCCGTTTTTAGGTGCCGAGAGTTTTTTAAATAGGTCTTCTATATCATGGGCTACATCATCCAGGTCATTTACGCCAAGAGCCATACAGATGCGATGCTCACTTCCCATAGAATTAATGAGCAGGGAAAATGATGTGCCTGTATTTTCAAAAAGTAATGCTTTATTTCTGTCCGGTGTTTTTGATACACGGTCTGTTATTTCCGCTATTTCCAGTACAGGATCCACAAATGTTTTTATTCTTACAAGTTCACCTGCCTTGTCCAGTGCGTCCACAAATGCTCGCAGCGATCTATATGCCATAAAAAATAAAAGTCCGTTGTAAATTCAAAGGTACTACGATCGGGGACTTTTGTGGAATGAATCATCTTATCTGCTTATATACAATATCCGGGCACGGTATTTTTCACATCCCTGATACGTGAAAAATACCCTATGCCACGTTGATAACAAAGGATAAATTTGTTACTCGTTAAAATATTATTATATGTCATTATCTTCAATTTTAAACGACAGACAAGCGTGGGCAGAATATGATAACAAGAAAAAAGAAAAAGGCTCTACCCGCTTCTTTTCATGCTCAGAAACATGGGAGGTTGATTACATTGTCGATATGATAAGTAAGCACCAACCAAAAAAATCACCCAACGAAATACGGAAGGTAATTACAGATCAATGCAGGAAAAAAAGTGCAGATAATGCGGAAGTAGATATACTGAGCATTTTATGCCTCGATTGGGATAAAGATTAATTTTTTTGATAGCTAAAAACATCAAGTTCGAATAGCATATATCATATAACGTCCTGAATTTTATTTTATTCCTATTATTTTCTACAACTAATCACAGTTGTTAACAAGATGTTATTGACTCTCTGAATGCATCAAAATGGTGACAAATGAAGGTGTTATAATTTGTCGGATTAGTTTGTGAATTATACTTTTACGCATCGTAATTCAACACCTATCTTATACTACTGCATTACCAGGTTCCTGCATATAGAGAAAAACAAGAAGAGAGTCAGGACAATTGCAAAATATAAATACAACCAATCCCAATACGCCGGGACCAGGCCCTGCTTATCAGCCGAATAATAGCTTCTGGACTATTAAAAGATGGCTCATATTTCTTATGGTTTTTCTCCTGCTTTGGGTGGGTTTTTATTTATTTGCACATGAGAGAACAGATAATGGCTATGTATATCTTAAATTTAATACGCAGCAGCTTTCACAAATAAATAGAATCCTCTTCACAAAGGACGAATATTCAACTAATCCTGTGGCTACAGGAATAGATACTCCCAAAATTGCTAATGATACTTCTCTACTAAAAGACACAACCTTAAAGGTAGCCCAGGCGCCTGTGAGCCATATTATTGCCCATAATAGTAAGTGTGATGATTCCTGCCGTGTCAATAACGCAATGCTGTATATAAGAAGTGAATTTGATGGAAAAATAAAAGAGGATCAGCTATCTGTAATAAAGGAATATCTAATATCTTTTAGTTCCGAAGATGTAGGCGTTTATCTGGCTGATCTAAAATTAAAAGTCAGGTCTTATTTCTGGCTCACCGGGCCATATGTATATATCGAAATTGTGTTTTGGGCGATCATAGGAGTAGTGTGTAATATATTATTCATGCTGAGCAATGACTTGAGGATTAAGAATGGCAACTATATTTTTAAGCAATACGAAATTCCATATCACCTTGCCAAATTGGTGTATGCGCCATTTTGCACCATCGTTATTGTTTTAAGTTACAACTATATCAAGCATCGTAATGTAGTAGAGGTAAACACCAATGAGGGAATGATCGTGTTTTCATTTATTGCAGGTTTTTTTGCAGGCAGAGTGATGAGCATGCTCGAAAAACTGAAAGATGTGCTGTTTCCTGAGAATATTTTTACAAATTCCAATAACTCAAACACCCAACGCTCCGGTATTTCTATTCGTAGTAATACGCAACTAAATACGCACATTCTCCCTGAAAAAATTTATCCTAAAATAATTTCTCACATTGAATTTGAGCCGAATGATAATCATACGAACGGGTATGAAGATTCAGAGATCGGAGAGATAGGGATAGATCTGAAGCTGGATGTAAGCGGCTTATTTGAAGAGGAAAAAACGGAAATATTAAATAGAGGTTTTAATAGCGCTACTGTTACATTGCATAGCGTTAACGGGAGAGACGTTATAACTGCCAGGAGTATATTGAATAAAGGCCAATCTACCTTTAATGCGTATAATATACGGCCAGGTATATATATAGTGCGGGCTACTATCACGCAAAAAATAAGTGATGATTATACCGTTAATCTATTTGGAGAAAAAACAGCATATTTTACACGGGATAATAAGACGATGGATCTGTATCTGAAGAAATACGAAGCTATTGATTGATTTTTTAGATATTTATAAATACAAAAGAGCGCCCTCATATTATGGGCGCTCTTTTGTGTATAGGATGCTCTTTTGTTTATAATATTAGCATTAGTTTTTGATAAGTTTTATATTCTGTGTAGCATAGCCATCCTGCATTACATGTGCACTGTAATAGCCGGTTGGCAAATTACTTATGTCAAGGTCAAGATTATAGCTGCCAACACCGTATTCATAAGAACGAAGTACCTGGCCGTTCATATTCATTATATCAACGTAAACAGTGGTTGTTGCGGGGTTTGATAATACTATTCTTGCTTCTCCTGAAGTAGGATTAGGATATATCAGTAAATTATTGCTGTTCGCTGTTACGTTATTGACAAAGGATGCTTTGAGACCACTATAATCCTTTCTCACAGCCATACTTTTTACCGGTACGCCGGGGCCTACACTTGATACTTTTGAAGTGCTGCCCGAAGATGGATCCAATGTATAAAAGTTTGAATAATTACCATCGGTGACATCGGCGTTGCCATAGGTATTTGTTGCTAAATATCCCACGTTACTATTTGAAATACTATCGTAATAAATATCTATGTAGCCATTATTATTTGCGCCGAGGCCTAACACACCATCCAGTATGCCGGTAAGACTTATCAGGGTGCTCATAGCGGCGCTTGAGCCGGCCTGGAACATAACCATAGCACCGGTAGTGTTGTCTATACCTATTTGTTGTGTGCTCTTTGCATTATTATATCCGTTTGTATAAGCTACAGAACCAAGGTTGGCAGTCATACCTGCGTTGACGTCTCCAGACATATACATTATGCTGCTGTCTGTAGCGGCTACGGCACCGGTAGTGGGATATATCTGCACATTTACATTTGCTGAGCTGCTACTTGTTCCTATCACACGTATCATATCTGTAACCGGATCAAAGTTAAATGCAACATTTCCATTTGCTGTGGAACCAAGGTCGAGATTAAATGGTGTGCTGTTGACAGCAGTAGCTGCGCCTGTGCTCATATTGATAGTGTATATCTGGTATGCTTTACTTGTTGCGTTATAGCCCAGGCCATACAGCATAAGGTTAGCCGGGCGAAAATCTATTGCCATCATTGTCTGTCCGGAAGTGACACCACTTATTGAGATCACGTTGCGTATGGTACCGGGATTGTTTGCATCGAACAATTCCAGGTTGCGCATATTAAGTGAGAGGGCTGCCATCAAGTGGCCGGAAAGTGCAGTGGTATCGTGCATCCTTTGTACTGCTATGTCCCGTACTGTTATAGAGCCTGATCCTATAACTCCTATATTGGCAGCTATACCTGTAGTCCTGTTTACTTCATATAGCATACTGCCACCTGTTATTCCTGTCGCAACCATATATATATGATTTATGTGTGCACCTGTGTCGTACCAGGTATCCATACCCACTGCGCTGCCAAGTGCCAGTGTTAAGCCAAAAGCGCCGACAGTGTGCAAAGTGGTGAAATCAGTAGAATCAAATCTTACAATGTCATTGTTGTTTAGGTCATATCCAAATTCGCTCATTGCGTCTGCCCCGTAAAAACCATTGGTATAGGCAGTTGCCCCAACAGCAGCAGTGGTACCACTATGCAAGTCTCCGGTAGCATATGCCGGACTTGTTGTACCAGTGCTTAAAACGCTACCGTCTGTTGCGCTTATGGTGTATGTATTACCGTTTGTACCAACCACTTTTATCTGATTACTAAATGTTGAAATAAAATCAAATCCCACACTATTTCCTGAACCAAGATTTAATGAAACTGTTGATGAGCTAAGCGCTGTGGCCATATACATTCCCGATGTAGCCGTAGTGCTTATTGTATAAAGCTGTGCATTTGTGCTTCCGGCGTTATATCCTAATCCATACAGCATGCCATTGGCGGCATTAAATTTAATAGCAACCAATGTTTGTCCGCTTGCCATTCCTGATACAGTATCGAGTGCAGTAATAGCAGAGGGAGCATTTACATTTGCCATAACAAAAATGCGGTTATCACTCGTAAGTCCAAATGTCGTTTGCGCTTGTGCGCCGGCCGAAGCAAATAAAGATGCCGCAATGCCAAGAAGAAGTAGTTTGTTTTTCATAGTCAACTTTTATTTTTTGTTTTAAACGTCTGTGACTATGACTTTTAAAATAAATATGCCAGTAAAGAAGGCTTGATGAATTAATTCAATGTTAATGTATGACCGATTGTAATTCATTCGGCAGTTAATTATATAAATCAAAATCAATGAAAAGGAGTGGATAATAGAGTTTTGTTGAATTATTACGTTCCACAACTTGGAAGTATAGACAAATTGCCTTTAGATTTGCTTTATAAAACCAACTTATGAAGAAGATTTTTTCTATTGTTACTATGGTTCTCTTTGTAGCAAGTGCAAGTTTCGCGCAGGACAAAAAACATGCGCTTAGTCCTAAAGCTGAAGCTAAGGGTACGAACATCGAAGTAAAATACGGCCAGCCATCAATGCGTAATCGCGAAATATTTGGCAAGCTCGTCCCTTACGGACAGGTTTGGCGCACAGGTGCTAATGAAGCTACAGAAGTTACTTTCAAAAAGGATTGCACATTTGGTGGTGAAAAAGTAAAGGCGGGTACTTACACATTGTTTACTATACCTGAAGAAAACCAATGGACCATCATATTGAACAGCCAATTGGGACAATGGGGTGCTTTTGGATACGACAAGGTAAAAGATAAAGATGTGCTACATGTTACCGCTCCTGTGAAACATCTTGACAAGCCTCTCGAAAAGTTCACAATTGAGGTGAAAAAGAACGGCCTGACTATGATGTGGGAAAAAACCAGTGTTACAGTGCCTATTGAGTGGAAATAATCCTTTTGCAAAACTTATTATAGCCATCCTGTAAAACGGGGTGGCTTTTTTATTGTAAAGCACTCATACTGTAGCATCATATCGCGTGGTGACGTACTTTTGCGCCATGAAAATTACCCCCGGAGAAATAAAGACAGCCCAATTACACGCCTATTTATTAGGTTCAATTGCGCCACGTCCTATTTGTTTTGCAAGCACAGTTGATAATGAGGGAAATCCTAATTTATCTCCATTTAGCTTTTTCAATGTTTTTGGTAGTAATCCGCCTATTCTTATTTTTTCACCATCACGCCGGGTTCGCGATAATACAATAAAACATTCGCTCGAAAATGTATATGCTACTAAAGAAGTTGTAATAAATGTTGTAACGTACAACATGGTGCAGCAAACCAGCCTGGCAAGCTGTGAGTATCCTAAAAATGTGAACGAATTTGAGAAAGCCGGTTTCACCGCTATCAAATCCGATATTGTAAAACCTTTTAGAGTTAAAGAATCACCCGTCAATCTTGAATGTAAAGTATTGCAAGTGATAGAAACCGGAAAAGGAGGTGGCGCTGCAAACCTTATTATTTGCGAAGTGCTGTGTATGCATATTGATGATGCTATCCTGAAAGAAAACGGGGCTATAGATCCACATAAAATTGATCTTGTTGCGCGTATGGGTGGTGATTATTATTGCAGAGCCTCGGGCAATGCAGTGTTTGAAGTGCCTAAGCCCAATAAAGACCTGGGAATAGGCATGAGTGCCCTGCCTGAAAAGATCCGCAGGAGCACTATCCTGACAGGAAATAATTTGGGCATGCTGGCAAATTGTACATCCATACCTATTGTAAGTGATGTCTTATACGACGATCGCCTGACAGGAATACTCAAAGAATATAATAATGATGAAGAAACTAAATTCCGTGAACTTCAGCTATATGCAAAGGAATTGCTCGATCATGGTGAAGTATTAAAGGCCTGGGAGGTATTACTTTCAGGTGAATAAAGATGAGTTTGTAAACATTTATAGCCTCCTGTACAGGAGGCTTTTTTTATGCAGCTTTATTTCTCATTGTTCATAACATGTGCATTTCATATATCATTAATATTGGGGTAATGTGCTGATAACAATTTTATGGGTATCTTTAGTATAATTAAATTTTATACGTATGATATGGCGAACCTTTAGCGGAGACCCACTGAAACTGCCAGTGAAAAAGGCTGTAGAAGAGGCTATCATCAGGGAGACAAAAGCAGGTTATCATCTTAAAGTATGCATCGGTACTGACTCACAGGTGCGTGCTGCTGAAACCGAATTTGCGACAGTAATCGTTTTTCTGCGTGAAAAGCACGGTGGTTTTATGTTCATTCAAAATGATAAGACACGCCAGCCTTACACAATTAAAGAACGGATGCTGGTTGAGGTAGCAAGAAGTATCGAAATTGCTTATGAGTTGTGTGATTTGTTTAACAAGTATGATGTGGATATGGAAGTGCATGCAGACATTAACACAAATCCCCAGTTCAAAAGTAATGAGGCATTACGTGAGGCTATGGGGTATATCCTCGGTATGGGTTTTGCTTTTAAAGCCAAACCTGAAGCTTTTGCAAGCAGCAGTTGTGCCAATAAGATCGTGAACTGATCCTGCCTTATTTCTGTTAGTTTGCCGGGGAGAAAACCGCTCCTCAAATATACTTCTCTCTTCTTTATATAACATATTAATTTTAATAATTACCAGTTCAGAAGCTATTTTTCCTTCCTGCTCTTTTTATTTCCTCAGTCCTCTATGTAGTAGGTAAAAAAGCGTTAAATTTACTACAAACCATATCTGCGTATTACGTTTTGCATGCAACTAATTAAAATATGAAGCTTTTCTACCTGCTATATTGTTTTTTATTTCTTCCATTCCTGGTTATAGGACAATCGCAAAACGATCAGAATAATATTTTTAAGGATTTAAATAATCAACAATACTATACCTCGCTGGAGTTTGTAGAAAATATGGGGCAATGGGAAGGCCCTTTTAAATATCAGGCAACAACAAATCACGGGGATGTTTACCTGGAAACACATGGATTTACATTTCTCGTTGGTGCCGACGATAATGATGCTAATATTGATGCATATCATCACGGCTACACTTCTGTTCGGCCTGTATTAAAATTTCATTCTTACAATCTTATATTCGAAGGTTCCAATACGCCTGTAATAACAGGTAGTAAACAAGAAGAATTTTATTGTAATTATTTCCTGGGAAAAGACAAGTCAAAGTGGAAAACAAAAATTCATCCATGTCTGGCTGTTGACTATGCCAATCTGTATAATGGGATAGATATGCATGTTTCTTCCGACAAGGGCAATATGGAATATGAATTGATTGTAAATCCTCAAGCCGATGCCTCACAAATACAAACGCGTTACAAAGGACAGAACTCACTTAAAATACAGGATGGCAATTTAATTGTCGGAACTTCTGTAGGTCCCATTACAGAATTGAAACCTTATGCATACCAGTATGTCAATGGGTTACTTAGCCAGGTATTATGTAAATACAAATTAAAAAATGACCTAATCACATACTCTTTTCCCGATGGGTATGATAAAAGCAAACCTTTAATTATTGATCCCACCGTTGTATTTGCAACGTTCAGTGGTTCAACAGCCGACAACTGGGGCTACACAGCTACTTACGATGAACATGGGAACTTTTATAACGGTGGTATTGTCCACTACTTTAGTTCTTCAAGTACGTTCATTGTAACTCCGGGAGCCTTTCAATCTACTTTCAATGGTGGTGTAGACGATCCATTATCAGATTATGTACTATTACCGTCGGGATATCAGGTAGATACAAACAGAACAAATGGCACGGGTTATTCAGAAGATATAGGGCTGGTAAAATATAATTCTACAGGCTCTACAAGAATATGGGCAACTTTCCTTGGCGGCACTAACAATGAAACACCTCATAGTCTTATTGTAGATTCATCAGACGATCTGATCATTGCAGGCCGCACTTACTCACACGATTTTCCTGTCACTTCAGGTTCATATGACACTTCGTTCAATGGTGGTAACTGTGACATATTTGTTGCAAAGCTTGATGAATCCGGAAGCATCCTTCTCGGTTCTACATACATTGGCGGCAGCGATGATGACGGAGTAAATTTTCATCCGGCTGAATTCATGTTTGGGAATTTAAAACACAATTATGGCGACGATGCACGTAGCGAAGTATTGATTGACCGAAATCAGAATATTTATGTTACAGCAGCTACATTGTCCACCGACTTTCCTGTAACATCCGATGCATATCAGAAAAAATTAGCCGGAGCTCAGGATGCAGTCGTTTTCAAACTCAGTAGCGATTTATCTTCATTAGTTTGGAGTACTTATTTAGGTGGCAGCCAGGATGATGCCGGCTATGTGCTCGACCTGGATACAGACCAAAGCCATCTGTATGTGGCTGGTGGTACTATGAGTAGCGATTTTCCATCTACTTCGGGCACATTAAATCCTGCTTTTCTTGGAGACATTGATGGGTTTCTTGTGAAATTTTTGAACAGCCCACCTTATACGCTCCAAAGAGGTACATTTATTGGAACTAATGATTCAGATCAGGTTTATGGGGTGCAAGTGGATTTAAATAATGGTGTTTATGTGATGGGACAATCGCTTGGGGGCCGCTTTCCCGTTACTGCCGGGGTATATTCTAATCCTCACTCCACGCAATTTGTTATGAAGCTGGATAGCAATCTTACTACTGATATCTTTTCAACTATCTATGGTTCCGGTGACTCAACACATACCAATATCTCACCTGTTGCATTTCTCGTCGATACCTGCGAAAACATATATATATCGGGTTGGGGTGGTGTTCTTATAGACGGTATCGGATTCCCTTCCTCTACCGGCAGCACAAATGATATGCCTATCACATCAGACGCTGCACAAAAGACTACGGATGGACATGACTTTTATTTTATTGTCTTTAGCAAAAATGCTTTAAGCTTATTATACGCCACTTATATGGGAGGGACGGGACCTGTAGGTGAGCACGTAGATGGTGGTACCAGCCGTTTTGATAAGAATGGCGTAGTATACCAGGCGATATGTGGCGGATGCGGTGGGTCTTCAAGCTTCCCGACCACGCCAGGTGCATGGAGCACTACAAACAAAAGTGGCAACTGCAACGAAATAGCATTAAAAATAGCATTTAATTTAAGTGCGGTAAAAGCAAAGGCCAATGCTTCGCCAACCACAAAGGGCTGTGCTCCTTTTACAGTAGATTTTAAGGACTCTACAATAAATGCTACAAGCTACTCCTGGGAATTTGGTGATGGAGGTACAGATACTGTAAAGGAACCGACACATACTTTTAATAGCGGTGGGGTATATAACGTGCGTCTGGTTGCATACAACCCTAATGCATGTAAAGAATATGATACTGTATTTATAAAGATTACTGTTGACACAAATGATATAAGTCCTGCATTTACTTACAAGATCCTGGATAGCTGTAAAACATTTACCGTGGCATTTACCAATACCTCCGGTTGCAGCGGCTCCGATTCTGCTATTACAAAGTTTGTATGGCTTTATGGGGACGGCACCAGTTTTAACGGTGTAAACTCTCCCATACATGCTTATCCCGGCGCAGGTACATATACCACCGACCTGGTAATGATAGATACTACTGCCTGTAATTCACCCGATACGGTAAAACAGACTTTCCAGTTCAATGGTCTTAGAGTTGCAGCAGGCTTTGGTGGCCCTGATAGTCTCTGTAAATCTTCTGTGGCCAACTTCACTGATTCTTCGGTAAATGGTACAACTTATCAATGGTATTTTGGAGATGGGCAAAGCGCAAGCACAAACGTACCCGC
>DATNFP010000048.1:0-9735 GCA_035606335.1 Flavipsychrobacter sp.
ATGACAAAATGAAAACCCTGGCAATCAGGCTCCACGAACACTACAAATAATTTTTTCAAACACTGCTGACATAGGGCTGACACTACCCGGTTTTAGGTTTGTGATACAATCATTCAACTAAAATCAAATAATATGGAAACGCTGTTTGAAACTCCTTCAGTAAACAAAATCTTAAGAAGAATTGAAATGCTTACTCCTGTTACTCCACGCAGATGGGGTAAAATGAATGTTGCTCAAATGATGGCTCATTGTGCGGAATGTATGGAAATGGCGATGGGAAACAAAAAGGTGCAGCGGTCATTGATTGGCAGGTTAGTTGGCCCGATGCTCAAGCACAAAGTATTGGATGAAAATCCATTAGACAAGAATCTGCCCACGGATAAAGACATGCTTATGGTAGGCCCTAAAGATTTTGCACAGGAGAAGCAGCGGCTGATGGACAATATAAAGAGATTTACTGCGGCAGGCAGGCAAGGTATACCAAGCCACGCCCATCCCTTCTTTGGCAAAATGACCACCGAAGAATGGGCAAGAAGTGCTTGTAAGCATCTGGACCATCACTTGCAGCAGTTCGGAGCGTAATAGATCTGTGAAGAAAAAAAGACCGGAATTTATCCGGTCTTTTATCGATTTGGGTTTAATTATTTAGTTTCTGGAGCATCAGAAGATTTGCGTGGATTGCGTTCCAGCACTTCGTCTACCATGCCATATTCTTTTGCTTCCTGTGCGGTCATCCAGTAATCACGATCACTATCCTTTTCCACCTTATTAAATTTCTGACCACTATGGTAAGCTATTATTTCGTAAAGCTCTTTTTTCAGCTTTACAATTTCACGTGCAGTAATTTCTATATCGCTTGCCTGTCCTTCTGCACCTCCTAAAGGCTGGTGTATCATCACACGACTATGTTTTAGAGCGGTACGTTTTCCTTTTGTGCCTGCACCCATCAATACAGCAGCCATTGAAGCGGCAATACCTGTACAGATGGTAGATACATCAGGGTTGATGATCTGCATAGTATCATAAATACCAAGGCCAGCATATACACTACCGCCCGGGCTGTTGATATACATCTGCACATCGCGGTTACGGTCAGTGCTTTCCAGGAATAACAATTGTGCGGTAACGATATTAGCTACATAATCGTTGATAGCTTCACCTAAAAAGATGATACGGTCCATCATCAAACGAGAGAACACGTCCATGGAAGCAACGTTCAGCGGACGTTCTTCGATGATATATGGTGTAAGTCCCTGTGGTACCTGGAATTTGTTTAGAGAAGAAGTATAACTGTCGAAAGTTACACTACTAATGCCGTGATGTTTGATGGCATATTTGCGAAATTCGTTTGAATTCATAATTGTATTTTTGAAAAACGGTTTTGTAGTTTGGTAAAACAATTTTCAATCCATAATAAATATAGTGCCATTACGGCATATAAAAATGACATTAATTACTTTATTGTAAAAGGGATATCTGTTTTTTATGGCAAAACTTACTCAGGATCAATTGGTGGAAATATTTAATACACTGAAAAAGGAGCTTAAGCCATACGAGAAAGGAAGCATAGTAGCCCGTATGGATATAGAAGGCAAATACGACCTGTGGTCTGAGCATAAGAATAAAATGCTTATACATGATAAGATGAGAAATGAAGTAAACTTTGCCACTCTCATTATCCAAAGTAATTATGTCGGGTTTTACTATATGCCTATTTACTCCAATTGCAATGATCTGAAAGATAAATTATCAGCTGGTTTGATGAGTAAATTAAAAGGGAAGGCTTGTTTTCATATCAAGGAAATAAATAAGGATGTTATAAGTGAAGTGAATCAGGCAATGAAATTGGGCTACGAACAATACAAGAAAAATGGTTGGGTCAAATAATAAGCATGCAACTAAATCTATCGCTCGACATACCACCTCTTCCACAGCCAATTACTTATCGTAATTCTGTTTTATTGATTGGGTCATGTTTTACAGAGCATATTTACGAAAGGCTGGCACATCATAAATTTCAGGTTTTGTCTAATCCGCACGGTATTTTATTCAACCCCTTAAGTGTTGCGTACAGCTTGGATAGTTATTTAGAAAATAAACAATACACTGCTGAAGACCTTTTCTATTTAAATGAGATATGGAATAGCTGGGATCATCATACCCGCTTTTCGAACATTGACAAAGGCAAAGCACTCGAAAGCATTAATAATTCTCAAACTAAGGCTGCCACGTTTATTAATCAGGCTGATTGGATCATTGTTACACTTGGTTCTGCTTTTCAGTATTATCTAAAAGAGAACGGCAAGCCTGTAGCCAACAATCACAGGGCGCCTGCTCAATGGTTTGAAAAAAGGCTGCTGCCGGTAGAGGATATCATACTATCTCTCAGCAATACATTAAAAAAACTATTTGCAACAAATCCCTGGACAAAAGTCATTTTTACGATCAGTCCTGTACGGCATATACGCGATGGAGTTATAGACAATAACCGCAGCAAAGCCCGGCTCATAGAAGCAGTGCATATGCTATGTGATCAATTCGAGCAGGCTTATTATTTTCCTGCTTATGAATTGGTGATTGACATCTTGCGCGACTATCGCTTTTATGATATAGATTTTGTGCATCCTAATTATCTGGCTACCACATTTGTATGGGAGCATTTTGTAAAGTCTTGTATAGAGGCCGAAACCCAAACAATAATGCAGGAGGTACAGGAAATAATGACAGCGCGCTCACATCGTTCACGTTTTCCACAGACGGAGGCGCATCAAAAGTTTAAAGTTTCTTATGCGGCTAAAATAACAGCTTTAATGAAAAAATATCCTTCCTTACATTTGGATGATGAATTAAGATATTTTACCTCAGACATTAATTAAATCCAGTAAATTCAATACGTTTGTTACATCCATTTATACATTTATAAAATGAAACAGTCACTTTCATTATTGCTGTTGTTATCAGCATCTACCGTATTTGCACAAGACCGCAAGGATGTCGCTAAATATGATGTAGCTCCTAAGAATCAATATTATGAGAATCTTAGTAAGGCCAACTCTAATTTCTTTGCATCAAAACCGGAAGAAAAAAAGAAACTGATGATGGATCTTACGGGTATTGATGTGCCTAAGTCCACAAAAGAATTCACCATAGTAACTGCTGACAATCCTGTATCTCAGGGTAATACGGGTACCTGCTGGTGTTACAGCACCACTTCATTTTACGAATCTGAGATATACCGCCTGCATCACAAAGACATTCCCTTGTCTGAGATGTACACTGTGTATTGGCAGTATGTAGAAAAGGCCAAAGAATATGTACGTACCCGCGGCGAATCCGTGTTCGACGAAGGTTCCGAAACCAATGCTGTGCAGAACATGATGACGAAATATGGCATCGTTCCCCTGCAGGACTATACAGGATTAAAATTAGGCCAGCCATACCAGGATCATAGCAAGATGGTGGAAGAAATGAGAGACTATCTAAAAAGTGTCAAAGAGCAAAATGCCTGGAACGAAGAAGATGTGGTAGCAACCATTAAAGACATACTGAACCACTACCTTGGCAAACCACCTGTATATGTAACAGTTGGAAAGAAGGAATATACCCCGCTTGAATATGCAAAAGAAGTAGCAGGTATCAATCCTGAAAACTATGTAACCTTCATGTCTCTGAAGAGCGAACCGATGTGGAGCAAAGCTGAGTACAAAGTGGGCGACAACTGGTGGCATTCTAAAGATTATTATAACGTTCCGCTAAATGACTTTATGTCATTAATTAAGAAGGCATTGGAAAACGGGTACAGCGTTGCTATAGGTGGTGATGTAAGCGAACCCGGCATCAACCTGAAAGAAGGGGTGATGATGATACCTTCATTTGACATTCCATCTTCTTATATCAATGACGATGCGCGGCTGATGCGCTTTTTGAATGGTTCCACTACCGACGATCACGCTATGCACATTATAGGATACACAAAGAAATCAAATGGTATGTGGTTCCTGGTGAAAGATTCGGGTTCCGGTGGACATAATAATGAACATGCTCCCGGCTACTGGTTTATGCATGAGGATTATGTAAAACTTAAGATGATGACCGCTACCGTAAATAAAGATGCAGTAAAAGATATACTGCCAAAAATGACCTCGGTAGCAACTAATTAACCTGATCCTGTAAAACGGGATTCTTTTCAGTAAGCAGCTTTGGGGCTGTCTGTTCATGCAACATGGTGCAACTTCCGTTGAATTCTGCATCCTGCTGTATGTCCAGGCGGCCCACCTTTATATCCCCATTGATGGTACACTTTGATTTCAGGCAAAGCAGGTCGCGGGTTATGATATGGCCATTCACCGTGCCGAAGATATCGGCATTATCGGCCTGGAGGTCGCCGTTTACTTTGCCCGACTGGCCGAGTACCACTTTAGATTTACAATATATATTTCCTTCTATATGACCATCTATCCGCATATCGTTTTCAGACTCCACATCCCCGATGATCTTCATACCAGCAGCTATCATGCTGATAGAATCTGCAGCAGAACCGCCTGCATTTGATTTTTCTCTGGATTTAAACATATAGTGGAATTTTAATATAAATAGTGCAGGGGAGAGCCAAAATAATAAAAAATCCGAACTTTATTATCGTATAACCTCTCTTATGCCTTTTCAATGGCAAGTTATTGGTATTCAATACAACCGCCCAAATAGCAGGGTTAAATTATCTTAAAGGATAATTCACAATTAGGAAATTATAAATAAGCTACCTTTGCACCCTTATTTTTCCTTTCATGGATCGTAATTCAGTCATTGGATTTGGCTTATTAATAGTGTTATTGATCGGTTACGTGATGTACAACCAGCACGAACAAAAAGTTTACCAGGCTCAGAAAATGTCTGATTCTGTTGCTTATGCCAAGGTGCACCCTAAACCATTGGTTGACAGCTCTAAAGCTGCAAAACAGGTAGCAGTGGCCGACTCACTCAATGATTCTCTCAGAAGAAGCATGCCTCCTGCCTATTCAGGTAAAGCACAAAATGTAACACTTGAAAATAAAAAGCTGGCTCTACAGTTTACAAGCAAAGGAGCCTTTCCCGTTAGCGCACAGATAAAAGGCTTTAAAACATATTACCAGAAGCCCCTTTATATTTTTAACGGCAAGGGCAATATGCTGAATGCTATTTTGCCTATCAATAACGGAGCTGTAGCTACTGCTGATCTATACTTTGCGCCAGTGATAAAAGACATGCCCAATGGCGACAAAATAGCAGATTTTACAGCCGACCTGGGTAGTGGCAAAAAGATAGAAATAATGTACACCCTACCTGCAGATGACTACATGATGCAATGCAGCATACATCTTACAGGACTGCCTACCAATAGCTTGCCGCTAAGCTGGGAAATGCAGGGGCTGCATACTGAAAAAGATGTAACCCTCGAGCGCATGAGCACCCAGGTGTACTACAAATACGAAAACCAGGATCACGACTATTTTACCGTGCGTGACCAGCCTAAAAAGCTGAGCGAGTCGGTACAATGGTTAGGCTTGCGCAAGCAATATTTCAGCAATATCCTGGTATCAAAAGATGCGGGTGGTTTCACTGATGTCAACGTTAATGCCAATACCAAATTTGATGAGAAAGATACTGCAGTAGCCGTAAGCAGCCGCACCACAATGGATGTAGCGCTTAAGGCAAATAATGATGAAACGGTGGCTTTTAGCTGGTACATAGGCCCTAACGATTATAAAGTGCTGAAGTCGTACAAAATGAACTTTGACGATATGGTGCCGATGGGTTATGGCGTTATGTCGTTCGTTAAGTACATCAACAGGTGGGCATTGATACCATTGTTTTACTTCTTCGGCAGCTTCATCGGTAGTTATGTTGTTATCATCGTACTGATGACGCTATTGATACGCCTGATACTTTCTTTCTTTACTTATAAAAGCTATCTCTCTGCTGCCAAGATGCGTGTGCTGAAACCTGAGCTTGATGAGCTGCGCGCAAAGTATAAGGACGATCAGCAGAAATTTGGCATGGAGCAAATGAAGTTGTACCGCAGCGTGGGTGTGAGTCCGTTGGGTGGTTGTTTGCCGACTCTCTTCCAGATGCCGATACTGTTTGCGATGTACTATATGTTCCCGTCGTTCATAGAGTTTCGTCAGCAACACTTTTTATGGGCGAGCGACTTATCTACTTACGATAGCATTGCAAAGCTGCCTTTTAATATTCCTTTTTATGGCGATCACGTGAGCTTGTTTACGCTCCTGATGACTGCAACCAGCTTGTTCCTTGCATTGTCGAACCGTAATATGACCACGCAGGATCCAAACATGAAGGCAATGAAATACATGCCTTATATCTTCCCGTTTGTACTGATAGGCGTGTTCAACAAGATGGCTGCAGCCCTTACATTTTACTATACCTTATCTAATATCATGAGCATTACGCAGCAGTTTGTGATACAGAAATATTTTATCAACGAACAGGCGATACATGCACAGATGCAGGAAAATAAGAACAAACCTGCAACGCCATCGAAATGGGCTAAGAAGCTTGAGGAGGTGCAAAAAGCACAGCAGCAACGGGTGAAGGTTCAACCACGGATAAACAAGAAGTAATTTGGCAATTTGCCAATTCGGCAATTTGACAATGCTTTATTCTATTTTTTCCCATTGGGTGAAAAAATTTGGTTTGGGGGATTGGGGTATGCTTTGATAGGCTGAAATGCTTTATTTGCAATACTTATAGCTATTTTTCATTGAATGAATTATTCCCCATTCATGCCCCATTGTACCGCAATGATTTCCCAAAAATTTCCCATAGTTTTATGTTAGTGAGCAGGCCATATAAAATATTGCTGATAATTTCCACGCTGTTTACTATCCTCTTATTTATTCATGAATGGATATATGATAAGCCGTCCATGCCATATTCCATCTTTCAAATCGTAACAGAATTTCTCATCATGGGCAGCATTATTACAACGTTGCTTTTTGGTATCCTATCGGCGGTCTATTATATAATCCGAAAGCTTGCCAGCCTGATCTGAATTGTTTTTTCAAAGAGCTGTGTACCCAGGGTTTGGGCTTATGGCAAAGTTATGTTTGTGATGAGGGTGTTTGCAAATAAAGTTAACGACAATGAACCCCCGATAGGAGTGCGGAGAAAGAGAGCGGAGAGCGGTGGTATTTAGTTTAACCTCAATTAGTGAGATCCTTCACTCCGCGGCTATCGCGCAAGGCTGAAGGCTTTGTTCAGGATGACAATTGTATTAAGTGTGGCGCAACCATAGGTTCGGCTATTGATTTTTATGGGCATAGTATAAGGCTAACTAATTAAAGAAGAGCGTATAATTTATTTAGCTGTTTACGCTTTCAATTGTTAATCATCCGTTACTCAATTTTAAAATCGCCGTTAATGGAGAGTAATAATTTCTATAGGATGAAAGGGATAGACAATTTTGAGGTAATAAAAAACACAAACAATGAATATCCGCTTTCAAAATGTAAAGGAGACTTTAGCAATAAGCAAAAAAGCGATGATACACAGAATAGTGTACAGGATGTATGGCATGAGCGATATTGCTGATGTAAAGAAAGTAGCCCACCGCGGCGGTACAATTTATAAATGCAAACTACGGTTTGGTGAAAAGACAGACATCATGAAGGTGGATGATGAATGGATAGATATAAGGGCAAAGCACCCAACAGATATATCACAATCGCTGGGCAGGAGCATAGAGAGAGCGAGAATGTAATGATGTTGCTATGGAAATTTTCAACAAAGAAAGATCTTATTCATAATCCTTTTTTATTTACAAGACCAACAAATATGGCCTGCATTGCAGGCCATTAAATCAGTTTAACCATCTATATTATGATAACAGAATACACCATTTTACAAGACGTAAATATTACCAGGTTGCAGGAAAAGGTCACGTACTATTTAGTTAATGGCTGGCAACAGTTGGGCGGGGTTAGCACTGCCAATGTAAAATTAAATGCACAGCTAATGTTACAAAATCAAGATGGGGAACAACCTCACTATACACAGACTATGGTTAGAGTTGATTTAATGTAAAAGCAAAATGCCTGAGAAATCGCTATTGTTGGATAGTAGTATAGAGGGAGCGAGAATGTAATGTGGCTAAAGAAATATTTTTATCAAGAAGGCTATTTCATCCACTTAAATGGTTAATTAAAATGTATGAAATTTAAGTCTATGATTACGTATTGATTATAAACAATTGTTGTTAAATAAATTTGAAACTTTGAGATAAAACACCCTACATTTGTGACAGGGTAAGGGGGCTAAGGCTAGATTTAGTGGTATGGTAATTATTAAATTAAAGATTTTATACTAACTAACAAAGTGCCTGATAAAGAACATTACACTTTAGTACATGCTCCAATTGTAGAAGCAATTTTGGATATTGGGGTTCTTCTCCCCGAAAATACAGATATTAATGTACTCGATTCAATAAAAGAATTTGATGACTATATTTTGGATGGCCACCATTTTAGAGGGAGCGGCATGTTTGAATATAAATCAGATGAGCAAAAGATAATATCTAATGCTTCTGACCCGATAATAATGGGGTATAGATATAAAAGAAAGAGCCAAAATACTTCATTCCAATTCAGACGTGATGGTTTTAATTTCAATATGTTAAAACCATATACACGGTGGGATGATTTTAAACAGCAAGCTCAGGAAAAATGGAATAAGTATAAAGAATATTTTAAGCCAGATAAAATCACAAGGGTTGCATTAAGATTCATTAACAAAATACCATTTGGTGAACGATTCGAGCCTTCGGATTATTTTTTAACTGTCCCACGTCTAAGTCCTTCATTAGAAAAATATGATATGAATAACTTGTTTTGTCAAATAACTATTAACAACAAGGATATTAATGCCTTTAGTAACATTACGCAAGGGATAGAGGTACTGGGGAAAGATAAGAGTAATTTTATTTTTGACATTGATGTTTTTTCGCTTTATAACGGAGAGATTGATGAAGACAAACTATGGTCGGAATTCGACAATTTACGACAATTTAAAAATGAAATCTTTTTTGAAAGCGTTACTGAAGATACTTTAGATAAATTTAAGTAATAATGGCTATCAATATACAAAAGGCAGGATATAACTTTTCACATCCCTCAGCATGTTATTCCCAGTCATTTCCAGTAACAATATTTGACAATGTGGATATGATACTTAACAGTGCTATTACTGTTACATATACGACGGCGCATATTGCTCATTATTTTAAGTCGCTGGTAAGTCGTGTAATTGATGAATGTTACCTTACTGCATCTCCAACGAAAATGATTTCCAATACATCATTCAATACTATTGTTGGAATGGGAGAAAATGTAATTCCCTTATTAATTGAGCAACTGGATTTTACACCGATGTGTTGGATACCGGCTCTGAATTTAATAACAAAGACTAATCCAATAAAGGAAGAAAATCAAGGTATTGTTTCCAATATGGTTAACGATTGGAAGAAATGGGCTATTGACAATGGCTATACCAACAAATAATAGAATAGAGAAATATATTAATGATTTATTTCCCAATATCTGTCATAACTATGAAGTATTAGGACATAATAATGTTGCATATAATTGCGTTGCTTTTGCCTGTGATGATTTATTAAGGTACTATTGGCCTTGTAGTAACCCAGGCTTTGGTCATTACTGGCCTCCAGGAATTCCTAATAATGAA
>DATNFP010000049.1:0-3277 GCA_035606335.1 Flavipsychrobacter sp.
TGCAGCCATACATAGAAAAGAATTTCAGTGTCAATGATTCAAAAACCATAATTGGCGAATCTTTAGGCGGTCTTTTAGCTACTGAGATATTATTAAAAGAGCCAACATTATTCAATAAGTATATTATCGTGAGCCCCAGCCTGTGGTGGGACAATGGTTCTTTGCTTAATTATAATTCAGAAATTTATAATGCGGATTTTCATAATCCTTTACAGATCTATATAGGAGTAGGAAAAGAAGGCTTAACACCGGGCAAGACCCCGCGCGTACAGGAAGTAGATGCTAATGTGCTGGCAGACAAAATAGAGAATACAAAAAGCAAAACAATAAAAAAATATTTCGACTATTTACCACAAGAAACCCATGCGACCATTAGTCACCAGGCAGTTTTTAATGCAATTAAAGATTTTGCTCCTGTTAACAAAGAATAACGTTATTTGCATCAGTTTTCAATAAACATAGAATGGAACAAAATACACAGAACACAGCACTGCTTGTTATGGATATGCAGGCAGGTATAGTTGGCAGACTGCCAAACGCAGAAGAGCTTATCGGTAAAGTAGCTAAAGCTATAGCTACTGCGCGCACCAGGAAAATTCCTGTAATATATGTAACTGTAGGATTTAGGCAAGGATCTCCTGAGATAAGTATGAATAATAAAAGCTTTGGCGAAGGCAAGGCGATGTTTGCAAACGTGAATATGGATGAGTTTATGAAAGTACATCCCGGCGTTGCTCCACAGGCAGGCGAGGTTACAGTTGTAAAGCGCCGCATAAGCGCCTTTACCGGAAGTGATCTTGAAGTGCTTTTAAGAGCCTATAACGCACAACATTTGATACTGACAGGTATTTCCACAAGTGGGGTAGTGCTATCAACTATTCGCGAGGCTGCAGATAAGGATTATCGTCTCACTGTATTGTCTGATGGTTGTGCAGACGGCGATGAAGAAGTGCACAGAGTATTAACTACCAAAGTTTTTCCACGCCAGGCAGATGTAACGACTGTGGATGAGTGGAGTAAATAAGCTTATAACTAAGACTTATCTAAACATCCGGGCTGTATGATATAGCTTTGTTTAAATATTTTTATCGGGTTTTAAATAATCAAAAATGAAGCTGGCAAATAATAAGATCCTCATTACAGGAGGTGGAAGCGGTATTGGCTTAGGGCTTACGGAAAGATTTATACAGGAAAACAACACAGTAATTATTTGCGGCAGGCGCGAATCTGTTTTGAAAGAGGTTTCAGATAAATTCCCTTCCGTAATCACAAAAGTATGTGATCTATCGGTTGAGGCAGAACGTATAGAACTTTATAAATGGATCTCAGCAAACCATCCTGATACCAATGTATTGGTGAATAACGCAGGCGTTCAGCAATGGATGGGCGTTTTCGATGATAACTTTTATAATAGGGCAAAAGAAGAAGTTACTATCAATATTATTGCTCCTATTCATTTAACATCTCTTTTTATCAACCTGCCATCACTAAATACAGTAATGAATGTAACATCAGGTCTGGCTTTTGTGCCTTTAACAAAAACGCCAGTGTATTCTGCAACGAAAGCATTCTTCCATTCATTTACACTTTCAATGCAGTATTTGCTAAAATCGAAAAATATTGAGGTGATTGAGATTATACCTCCTGCATTAAACACAGATCTTGGAGGCAAAGGCATACATGATTATGCACCACCTGTCAGCGATTTTATCAAAGCAATATTTGAACAGCTAAAAGAAGGAAAGACTACTCTTTCTTTTGGCTTTAGCGAGAACATGGTAAAGGCTGGTCCTGAAGAGTTGAAAAACGCTTTTAATAGGATGAACCCGAGTTAATGTTCTATAATTACTTCCTCGGTTTCAAGCATCTCTGGATTTTTTTCTATTGACTTTTCCGTCCGTTTAGTTAGAAATTTGGTAAATGCTAATGCTATTATCACTCCAATAATGCCTTGGTATAATACAGTAGCAGGTGCGCCTATATATTGTGAAACAGCACCTACCAGCAGGCTTCCAAGCGGCATCATGCCAAAGATTGCCATTAGCATAATGCTGATAACTCGCCCGCGCATTTGAGGTGCAGATTCAGACTGGATGATGATATTGCAAATAGTAAACTGCGCAACAGAGCCAAAGCCTGCCAGTGCCGCGAAAAACATGGCTAGTGGGAAATTCTTTATCTGCGAAAAGAAGACTAATCCCACCCCCATAATTATAGTGCTTCCAAACAATATCTTTTTCAATTGCGCACCGGGCTTACGCGAAGCAAGGAATATAGTACCAATTACAGCGCCTACACCTACAAAACTGGTAATGTAACCGAAGGTTGAGGCATCACCTTTAAAAATTACTTTGGCAAATACAGGTATCACGGTATTGTAGGGTAATACCAATAAGCTAACAATAGCAAGCATCAATATAAGAAAGCTGATGTTAGGAGCTTTTTTGAGATAGGTGAAACCTTCTGTAAGCTCTGCTATAATTTTTTTCTCAGATTTTTTAGGCTTGTATGCAGGCAATTTCATCAGGAGCAATGAAACAAGAACTCCGCCAAAACTTGCTGCATTAATTAGAAAACACGTTGCCGCTCCAAATGTATTTAATATAATACCCGATAATGCAGGCCCAAGCAACTGTGCCAGGCTGGCCATAGCTGTGGTAAGTGATAAAGCATTGGGAAGATCGGCCTGATCTGCTACTACTTCATGTATCAAAGCCTGTCTGGCGGGCACATCGAAGGCATTGATGATACCCAGGATAACACTTAATACAAGTATCGCCCATATTACCATGTGTCCTGTCACCACCAGGGCAGCCAGCAAAACAGCTTGTATCATAGAGGTGACCTGTGTGATCTTGATGACTTTGTACCTGTCATATCTATCGGCCGCAACACCCCCGAGTACTGAAAATAAAAATGAAGGAAATTGTTCTGCAAAGATGGTTACACCGATCAGAAAAGCAGAATGGGTAATGGTATACACTACCCATATCACAGCAGTGCGTTGCATCCATGTGCCAAACTGTGAGATCGATCTTCCGGTAAAATAAAGGGTATAATTCAGGCTTCGAAACGCTCTAAACAAATTCAACTCATTGATCTTCTTCATTTGCGAATACGAAAATAAATTAAAATCAATTATTCCTGCTTTTTTGTGGTATTGAGAAAATAATAATTAAATATTACTTACTTCCTAAGATTGAATCAGCAAGCAGCAATGAACGTAATACATCAATAATTTTCAGTTCAATTATAATGATCTTAACACGTATTGTCT
>DATNFP010000050.1:0-12745 GCA_035606335.1 Flavipsychrobacter sp.
TTACCAAGCTTGGTTTTAGTCTGCCCTTCAAATTGTGGTTCAGGAACTTTTACAGAAATGATCGCGCTTAAGCCTTCACGGAAATCATCACCCGTAATTTCAACCTTTGCCTTTTCAAATAATTTGTTTTTATCTCCGTACGATTTGAACACACGAGTAATGGCGCGGCGGAAACCTGCTACGTGTGTACCTCCTTCTATGGTGTTGATATTATTTACGTAAGAGAAAATGTGTTCGTTATACGATGTATTATATGACAGCGCTACATCTACAGCCACATTGGTATCTGCGTCGTGCGCTTCTACATATATGGGATGCGGCAATAGAGGATCGCGTTTGGCACCACTGTCTAACATTTGCACAAATTCTACTATGCCACCTATGCTATAAAAAATTTCACTGGGAGGCTGCCCATCTTCCCCATGCTCGCGGGCATCTATTAATGTAATATGAATGCCTTTATTAAGAAATGATAACTCACGCAGACGACCTGCGAGAGTTTCCCGGTTATAAGTGATATCTTTAAAAATGGTTGTGTCAGGATGGAAATGCACTAATGTACCTGTGCTCTCCGAAGAGCCGATTTCCTTTACCGGGTATTGGGGAATACCCTTAGCATATTCCTGCTCAAATATTTTTCCCTCACGCCATACATTTACTACCAGCTTGGAGCTTAATGCATTTACGCAGCTTACACCCACACCATGCAACCCTCCTGATACTTTATAGGAGTCTTTATCAAATTTACCTCCTGCATGCAACACTGTCATCACCACTTCCAGGGCAGAACGGCCTTCTTTAGGAATAATGCCTGTAGGGATACCGCGACCATCATCAAGAACACTAATGGAGTTGTCTTTATGTATAGTGACTGTAATGTTTTTACAATAACCCCCAAGCGCTTCGTCAATGGAATTATCTACTACTTCGTAGACGAGATGATGGAGGCCTTTTACGCCTATATCACCTATATACATCGCAGGACGTTTGCGTACTGCCTCGAGGCCTTCTAATATCTGAATACTTCCTGCATCATAAGTGGCAGGGGCTTGTAAAACTTCGTTTTCTATATCCATATTTTTAAATACCCGAAGTGTTTATTTTAATGTGTGAGGGGCTAAAATGCCATCTTCGGATTAAAAGCAGAAAATTTACTCCTATGTAAATTTTTATTATTACAAAGATAACTTAAATCAGAGGTTTAAACAAGGAAAACTATCCTTTTTAACAGGTTTAAAACAGCCTAAAATGCAGAAAATGTGGATAAAGTTTAATATTCTTTTTTATTTGATTTTTTTTCTTTATTAAAAAAACGAGGAGCATAATTAAAGGTGGCTCCCAGGCTAATGTATGCAGGTAAATTCCCGCTAACGCCAACTCCTGTAAATTGGGCTGTGGCGCCCGTCTGAAAATCAAATTTTATGTATTTATAGCCTACTTCCATATTTATAAATGGCTCGAAAAATCCTAATAATTGCCCTGTTACATCGGCCGGGTGGTTGCTTATTCCTATATCATACCGCAGGTCTGGATTTGCGGATTGAAAATCGTAATAATGATTGAATGCTATGCGGAAACCTCCCATCAATGAAAAAACATCATTGCTAAACCCAGCTGCAGGTTGTATGAAGAAACGAAAATATTTACTGTTATAATTATAATCTGGGAGTGCTACACCTACCCTTTGCATAGTTCCTTCACCAATGCCCGCTAAAATTTCCATATCTCCTATTCGGCCAAAAGGTGTGAAGTAACCTGCGCCACCTTCGAAACGGTGACCATTGAATGTTCCACCTATTTGCTTTGTATAGAGGTAATCTACATCCTCCGATATTGTTCTGTTTAATGTAGAGCGGTACGATCCGAATATGCCAATATGATTGACTGGTGCAAAAGCAATATCAACTGCCGGACTAACCTGTGGTACAGAATCACTTTGCGGTTTTATCGACGCTGTTATTTTGGCTTCATGAGCCTCTTTGAAGCCCATCACATTTGCTCTGTCGGGGAAATACATGCGTTGCATGCAGGAACTAAGTACAAAAACGGAAAGTACCGATGGTAGAATAAATTTATAGGACATAGGCCATGAAAATAAAAAATATAATAATAGATAACTAAAACTATGCCGATTTTGAATAATAAGCGATATTAAATAAGTGTTAGGTTGTTGAATTTATATTATTATATGGTAGTTTTGTTTTATAAAACCTAAATCATTCAACCTATGAAGTCAAAAATCTATCTCCTGCTTTTTATTTTTTGCATTGCACTTGCGCATAAAGGGAATTCTCAAAACATCTTAAAACAGGGTTTCAATAGCACCAGCTTGCCTGCTGGTTGGGGGCGGGTCGTTACTTTCGACCCCTATCTGGATGGTATTAATTGGCAATTTTTGAATAGTGCAGGGGGGGCATCTCCCCATTCCGGATCAAACATGGCAGTTATGATTTCTGCCCTTGAGCCGATAGCTTATGACAAGGCTTATTTATGTACTTATTCCCTGGATTTTTCAAAAGATACGACGGGAAACATTAAAGCAAGTTTTTGGATGTTTCGTGATACTGGTATTCGTGATTCAAGCAGGATAGATATGTACGTCAGTACATCGCCATATCCATGGATGGGATCTACCGCTTATATGGGCACGTTGTGGGTCGCTGACTCACCGGTTGTTTCATCCAGGGGATGGTATCAATATACGTTTTCAATACCCGATAGTTTTAAAGGAAAATCAAATTATGTGATTTGGTGGGCAACGTCTGATACTACCAATTCTGAGTTGATAGATGATGTTTCAATAGACCAGTATAGTGCTGATACATTAAAAGTTTTATATCCCGAACAGGATACATTGGTATGTATGGGCGGATCTCTTGCTGTAACTTATGGAGCAAATCATTTATTTAATATTGGCAATGTGTTCAAGGTAGAGCTATCGGATTCCGGTGGGAGCTTTGCAAGCCCAACGATAATAGGTACTGACACAACCAACACGCTGGATGTGGTCAATTGCACACTACCTTCAGTGATGTCAACAACTAAAAGTTACAGACTAAGAATAGTATCAACCAGTCCCGCCGAAACATCACCGGATGATGGTTATGACATACATGTGACAACGGCATTGAACAGTGCATTTACGGCTACAAGCAATAGCCCTATATGTTGGGGAGATACAGCTAAGTTAATAGGGAGCACTACTGATTATGACATAACATATACATGGAGGGGGCCATATAGCTTTTTATCAAACGAACAGAACCCGGAAATTCCGGATTATAAGCATTTCGGGACGGGGACTTATTCTTTAACAATTTCACGTAATGGTTGCCCTTCAGTTTCCAAAAATGTTCTGTTGGAGGATGATTCTGCTCACCCCGCTTTGCCTACAGATAGTAGTAATACTCCAGTATGTGCAGGAAGTACATTAAAATTATATGCAGGCAATACCCTCAGCGGTGGCGTTTATAATTGGAGTGGCCCTGATACCTTTTCTTCAACGGCAAAAAATCCTACTATCGCAAATATAAAGGTTAGCGATTCAGGGAAGTATTATGTATATGTACAACTTCATGGCTGTAGGTCGGCTACCGATAGCATTGATATAAAAGTGAATGTCACACCTGCGATGCCTTCTGATTCCAGCAATAGCCCTGTATGCTCAGGAAGTGAATTGAAGCTTTTTAGTAAGGATGATACTTCAGGAGTAACCTACTCATGGAGTGGTCCTGACAGTTTTGCATCTTCGGTTCAAAATCCAACGATAGCGACAACAACTTTAAAAAGCTCAGGTTTCTATTATGTGGCAGTCGAGAAAAATGGCTGCTTATCGCACCTGGATAGTATCAATGTTAAAATAAATCCTGTACCTGTAGCACCATCTGACTCAAGCAATGGTCCAGTATGTTTGGGAAGTAAACTGGAGCTTTTTAGTAAAGACGATACATCAGGAGTTACTTATTCATGGAGTGGCCCTGATAGCTTTGCCTCTTCAGTTCAAAACCCGACAATAGCAGCCACTATCGCAAAAGATTCAGGCTTTTATTTCGTGGTAGCTAAGAAAAATGGCTGTTTATCAAGTACAGACAGTATCCATATTGCCATAGATTCTGTAATAATACCCACCGTAAAAATATCAGTGAGTCCAGATACACTTGTTAGTGCAGGAGCAACAGTAACATTTACTGCAACAGTAACGGGAGGAGGTACAAGCCCTGTCTATAAATGGCTGAAAAATAATGTTGTTATTCCCGGGGCAACCACCAATACCTATGTCACCAATAAACTTGCTAATAAAGATGTAATAACAGCAATAGTGCAGAGCAATGCGATGTGTGCCATGCCTGATACTGCAATGAGCAATGCTATACGAATAGGGATTATCCCAACCGATGTTTATTCGCTTGACAATGGTAGTAATATTGCACTGTATCCTAACCCTAATAATGGCAGTTTCATAATTAAAGGCGCTATTCAAAACAGCACAAATGATAAGACTTCTATTGAGATCGTAAATATAGTTGGCCAAACTATCTATAATGATATTGCTTTATCACAGAATGGGATAATAAATAAACGGATTGATCTGAGCAGCAATATTCCCAATGGTTTGTATGTATTGCGTCTTAAAACAGGAGAAAATCACATTATAATGCGTTTTACGTTGCAGAGATGATATTTTAAACATAAACTAAAAGCAAGAGCCTCTTATTTAGAGGCTCTTGCTTTTGTAGCAACTATATTATTATTACATAACATATAGTTATATAAAACACCACATCTCCAAAGCTTTCTTAATTTAGCGGCAAATTTCTACTCAATGGGATTGAATAAAGTTGTTACCGGAGCTGATGAAGCCATTCATGATATTTCATCAGGAGTAACATTAATGCTGGGTGGTTTTGGACTGTGTGGCATACCCGAAAATTGTATCCAGGCGCTTGTAAGAAAGGGCATCGATAACCTGACTTGTATTTCTAATAATGCCGGTGTGGATGATTTTGGAATAGGGTTGTTGCTGCAGAAAAAGCAGGTAAAGAAAATGATCGCCTCTTACGTTGGAGAAAATGCAGAATTTGAAAGACAATTGTTGAGTGGAGAGCTTGAAGTAGAGCTGGTTCCACAGGGCACATTGGCAACACGCTGTATGGCCGCAGGATATGGAATGCCTGCCATATACACACCAGCAGGATATGGCACTGAAGTGGCTGAAGGCAAAGAAATACGCGAATTCAATGGTAAAAATTACTTGCTGGAATTTGCTTTTAATCCCGACTTTGCAATTGTAAAAGCATGGAAAGGAGACACACAGGGCAATCTTATTTTTAAAGAAACGTCAAGGAATTTCAATCCTATGATGGCTATGGCCGGTAAAGTAACTATTGCTGAAGTAGAAGAGTTAGTCCCGGCTGGCCAGCTTGATCCCAACCAGGTGCACACTCCCGGAATATATGTACACCGTATTTTCCAGGGAGTTAATTATGAAAAAAGGATTGAGCAGAGAACGGTAAGAAAAAGAAATTAATAAGAAAATATTTGTAACAATATTCATTAACTACTAAAAGCCCTTTGGGGATTTAGTTTATGGCATTAAATAAAGAACAGATCGCAAAGCGTATTGCAAAGGAATTGAAAGATGGTTATTACGTGAATCTTGGGATCGGCATACCGACTTTAGTCGCTAATTATATTCCGGAAGGTGTGAATGTGGTATTGCAAAGCGAAAATGGATTGTTAGGAATGGGACCTTTCCCATTTGAAGGTGATGAGGATCCTGATTTGATCAATGCGGGCAAACAAACAATTACTACTGTGCCTGGCTCTGCTTTTTTTGATAGTGCTATGAGCTTTGGTATGATAAGAGCCGGTAAGGTAGATCTTACAGTGCTTGGTGCCATGGAGGTTTCTGATAATGGTGATATTGCCAACTGGAAGATTCCCGGCAAAATGGTAAAAGGCATGGGTGGCGCAATGGATCTTGTTGCGTCTGCAAAGAATATAATTGTTGCCATGCAACATACTAACCCCAAAGGTGAAAGTAAGTTGTTGCCCAAATGTACATTGCCGTTAACAGGAGTAGGTTGTGTGAAAAAAATAGTAAGTGATCTGGGAGTATTTGATATTACACCCGAAGGATTCAGATGCATTGAATTAGCACCCGGTGTAACTGTAGAGGAAATAAAAGCAAAAACAGCAGGAAGGCTTGTAATTGCAGATAATGTGAAAGAAATAGCTGTGTAATGGTATCGGAAGTCATCATTTATCATAACGGGCGTTGTAGCAAAAGCAGGGGCGCTCTGGAGATACTCCAGGAAAAAGGCATTCCTCACGAAGTGCGTTATTACTTAATGGAGCCATTAAGCCAAAAAGAATTAAAAGATGTTTTAAAAAAATTGGGCATAAAGGCTTCTGAATTAGTAAGAAAAAGTGAAGATCTGTATAAAGAGCAATATAAAGACAAAGAGCTGACTGAAAAGGAATGGATAAAAGTACTTGCAGAAAATCCAATATTAATTCAACGCCCGATAGTAGTAAAAGGAGACAAAGCCATAATAGCCAGGCCACCTGAAAGGGTGTTAGAGATAATATAAGAAAATTAAGCCCTTAGTTTAAGGGCTTAATTTTTTTATACTTCTTTGCAATCTTTATTAATTTTATTGTCTTTCAAAGGCGCGGCATGAGGTATTTTTATATAAGTGTAATTGCAATTTTGCTGTTTTCTGCCAGCACTGCCGCGGCTAAGTCGGACAAAAAAAGTAACGAAACCCCGCCTAGAACAGAGGAAGAGCTTATTAATAAGATACTGAATTGCCTCCAATACCAGGATTCGATTACCTATGCCTCATTATTTCCCGACTTTGATACATTATGGACCCAGGTGGTCTCCGATTCTTCTTATGAAGACTATGCAGAAATGATGCAGCTAAGACAGCATCCTGACGCTGTAAAACAATTCGACCCTTATTACAATCATAAGATAGTCAGTAACTTTTACAAAGCTATCATCAAGGCCAAAGATTCAGGTATCCATTGGAAGGAGATTGTCCTCAGGAGCTATAAGCTGCAAAAGATCGCGCTCACCCGGGATTTGATAGGGTACGAGAAAATAGCGCCAATACGGTTTCAAGGATATGTTTTTATCAGGGATATGCTGGCAAGAAAGAATTATGTATTTGCGGTAAATGAGATGCAGGATATAAAAGGATATTGGTATGGGGGGCAGGTCATAAATATATACCCGGCCTCGAGCATAGATGAATACCTGTCCAAGCAGTATGCTGAAGTCTTAAAGAAAAAGAAGATGAAGGAGTTTGGAATTACAGAGGATACGGTAAAAGACAGCGCAAGCATAGCAGCGACAATACCGCAGGATGACGATGATGACGCATACAGCACCCCCAAGGAAGTAGTAGATAGAAAATATTACGTTGGAAAGTTTGATAACGAAATACCTGTGAAGCTTTATGTACGCTATCTAAGAGGCGATTGTCCGGATGGTGCGTGTGAATGGCAGGCTATATATAAATTCGGCGATCAGGATAAATACGTAAAACTGGACGTTTCAAAAACGCAGGACGGCAAATGGTCATTTGTGGAAGATCCGCCCATAGGATATATGGACTTGTCATTAAAAAATAATGTGTATACCGGCTCGTGGAGCACAGCAGATAATCAGACAGGCTACGATGTAAGGCTTACCCAGACAGATATTAGCAATAGCGAGGCCCAAAGGCTGGATGAAATAATAGAAAATAAATTGTGGGCTAAACCCAAGACGGATGAAGAGAAGGACGTGGATGATGAAGATACCGGCTACACACAATATTGATAGTAACTATAGGCTTATTAATCAGTTAATAAACATAAACAGCCGGATGCCGTAACTTTATAAAAAGTAAGAAACTGAAGTACAATGAAACAACCGGGCATTAAGACGTTAGGTGAGCTGAAAAAATCAGGATATAAATCTAAATCAGTTAAGGAAGAGATCAGGGAAAACCTCATTCGTTTTATACAGCAAAAAAAGAATCCTTTCAATAGTATATTAGGGTACGAAGATACTGTTATACCTGATGTGGAAAGGGCATTGCTATCACGTCATAATATTTTATTCCTTGGTTTGCGCGGGCAGGCGAAAACGCGCATGGCGAGAGAAATGATCAATCTGCTGGATGAATGGGTACCTGTGGTTGCGGGAAGTGAAATAAACGACGATCCGCTTGCTCCCATTTCTCAATACGCAAGAGAAACAATTGAAGCAAAAGGTGATGAAACACCGATAACGTGGCTGCATTGTGGTGAACGATATGGTGAAAAGCTGGCCACGCCAGATGTATCTGTAGCAGATCTGATAGGAGATGTTGACCCTATAAAGGCAGCTAATCTGAGATTGAGCTTTGCAGATGAAAAGGTGATACATTATGGTATTATACCCCGTTCTCATCGCGGTATATTTGTCATAAATGAATTACCCGACTTACAGGCTCGTATACAAGTTTCTCTATTCAATATTTTGCAGGAAGGTGATATACAGATAAGAGGCTTTAAGCTACGGCTACCGCTCGACATTTTATTTGTCTTTACAGCCAATCCTGAAGACTATACCAATCGTGGCAGTATAGTAACTCCCTTGAAAGATCGTATAGAAAGCCAGATCGTTACGCATTATCCTAAAACTATAGAAGTATCCAAAGCGATCACCGAACAGGAAGCAGATGTGCTGCAGGAGCAGCTACAGCGTGTAGAGATGTCTGATATATGCCTTTTACTCGTCGAGCAAATTGCAATGGAAGCGCGCAAAAGTGAATATGTAGATCAGAAAAGTGGCGTATCAGCACGTCTTACCATTTCCGCTTATGAAAACCTGGTAAGCACGGCAGAGAGGCGGGCTTTACGCGAAAATCATAAAAAGACGATGGTGCGTATAGCAGATTTTATCGGTGTTGTGCCTGCTATTACCGGCAAAATAGAATTGGTATATGAAGGCGAACAAGAGGGACCGCTAAATGTTGCCTACCGTCTTATAGGACAGGCCATCCGTACTGTATTCACACAATATTTTCCCGATCCGCAATCATTCAAAAAAACAGGTCGCGATCCTCAAAAGATAAAAGGCAAGCCCAATCCTTATCAGCCAATTATAGATTGGTTTGGTAAAGGGAATGAGTTGCTTTTGTTACAGGACGAAACAGATGAAGCATATATTCAACGTCTATACCAGGTGGATGGTCTACACAGTGCAGTAAAACTTTTCTATCCTAAGGCAGATGAAGCTCAGGCATCTTTATTGATGGAGTTTTTACTACATGGCCTATCTGAATTTTCTCTTATCAGCAAAAAAGGTGTAGAAGCCGGTGGTTATAGCTTCGGTGATATTTTAGGTAGTATGCTGAATATGAGTCTCGGAAGTATTGAGGAGGATGAAGAGGGATTTTAATATGCGTGAATTTTCTTCAGAGATATTTTACAGAACTGCTCGCAGCGGTGGCAAGGGTGGTCAAAATGTAAACAAGGTAGAGACAATGGTGGAAGCGTGGTGGAATGTCCCGCAATCGCATTTCTTTTCTGCTGAAGAAAAAGAATTGATTGGAGTGAAACTTACAAACAGGATCAATAAAGATGGTTTCCTTATTGTAAAAAGCAGTGAAACAAGGTCGCAACTGGAAAATAAGCAGATAGCGCTGAATAAAATGAAAGAGCTTGTAGCTCAAAGCCTCATCGTCCCTAAAAAGCGCAAAAGGACACGCCCCTCAAAAGTAGCAATAGAAAAGCGTCTTGAATCAAAGAAAAAAGAATCGCAGAGAAAACAAATGAGAAAGAAAGATTGGTAAGGGTTAAATGCTATCTCGCATCAAAATCTATTACAACCTTTTCTGTTTTAGGATGCGACTGGCAAGTCAATACAAATCCTTTTGCTATTTCCTCTTCATCGAGCGCATAGTTAACTTCCATATCCACTGCGCCTTCTGCTACTCGCGCACGACAGGTACAACAAACTCCACCCTTGCAGGCGTATGGTAGATCTGCGCCATTTTTTAAAGCGGCATCCAGGATGCTGTCTCCATTATATGCCAGATCCATATCAAAAGTTGTCCCATCCAGGCGAATACTTACTTTGCTCACAGGCCCTTTAGCCTCGGCATGGTCTGTCGCCCATTTTTGATGAGATTCACGAGGTTGGTCAGGTGAGCTGAATAATTCGATATGTATATGGTTGGCCGGCATTCCCATATCAATCAGCTTTTGTCTAACCGATAGTATCATATCTTCTGGTCCGCATATAAAAACCTCATCTGTACTTTCCAGATCCATTAGTGAATCGAAAAGCTGCTCGCATTTGTTAGCATCTATACGCCCATTAAATAGCGGAAATTCTACATGTTCCCGGCTGAGTATATGATACAGCCTTAAGCGCTGCATGTGTTTATTCTTTAGCGCTTCTATGGCCTCGCGGAAAATAATTGTATTGCGGTTACGATTGCCATACACCAAGGTAAAATTACTTTCGGGCTCATCTTCCAGCACAGATTTCATGATGCTCATTATTGGCGTGATACCACTACCCGCAGCAAATGCCAGGTATTCTTTTTTAGCAACTTCAGACTTTTTAGGAGTGAATTTTCCCAATGGAGGCATTACATCCAGCACATCGCCCACTTTTAGTTCTCTATTAGCAAAGCCTGAAAACTTACCTTCTTCTACTTTTTTAATTGCTACCCTCAATTCGCCTTCTTTAGGGCTGGAACATATAGAATAAGAGCGACGTATTTCCGCGTCCTTTACATGCCTACGAAAAGTAAGATACTGTCCGGGAGCGAAACGGAAAATCTCTTCCAGCTCATCAGGCACTTCTAATGCAACAGACACACAATCGGAAGTCTCTGGTCTGACTTCTTTAACCTTTAACTGGTAGAACTTTGGAACGGACATGAAATAACACTAATAAATTTCAAAAACTAAAAGGCTTGCAAAATTACAAAATATAACGGCTGCTATATGTATTTTTAAAACAATTATCCCTTATCCCATCATATCATCAAGTTCTTCCTTCCGCATCATCATAAACACTTTTTTCCCATCAGGAGTATATTCTGGTTGAGAGCAGGCAAATAGTTCATCTATGAGTGCTTGTTGCCCTTCAGGTTGCTGTATGGCATGCTTATTACGGGAGAGACGGCGGGCAAGGTGTGCGAGTAATATTTCAGAACGCCTTGATATTGCATCAGGCGATTCATGTTTTAGCTGATCCACAACTTCATCCAGTACATTCTTTTCCTCACCTGCGGGCAGATCTGCTGGCACTCCTTGCACTACAAAAGTATTCTGGCCAAAGTGGGCGATCTCAAAGCCTATTCTTGAGAGGTCGGGCAGTACTTCATTCAGCAATATTGCATCCTGTGGTGCTAATTCATAGGATACCGGAAATAATACTTGTTGTGAGGGGGTATTGGCATTATTCCATTCCTGCAGCAGGCGCTCATACCATATACGCTCTTGTGCTCTGCGGATATGTATTAGCATGAGTCCTGATTTCACAGTAGTAACCAGCATGGAGTTTTGCACCAATAGAATATTATGGTTGACACCTGCCTGTGTTTCACTTTCCGGATGCAGCGAGGCAGTTGATGGGATAGATATGTTCTGATCTTCGCTAGCAGATTGGGGAGTTTTCGCTATGGCGTATAGATCTTTCCAATGTTTCAAGCTGTCCTTACGATCTATGAAATGAGCCTGGTTTTTTTCAGAGAATGTATTGTACAGATATCCTCGTTCTACATCTGCCCTGTGTTTTTCTGTATTGGGTAATTGCACTGACGACAGCGACTGTATTTCTGAATTGAGTGTAAAATCCAATGACGGAGCTATATTGTAGCGTGCCAGAGCATGTTTAACAGCCGCATTAAGATAGGTGTACATTAGCCTGTCATCTTCAAATTTTACTTCCTGTTTGGTAGGGTGCACATTCACATCCACTTTGGCAGGGTCAAGGTCCAGGAATAATACATAAAATGGAAAGGCTTCTTTTTCTATCAGCCCTTCGTATGCCATTGTTACTGCATGATGCAGGTACGGATTACGGATAAAACGGTTGTTGATAAAAAAGAATTGCATACCACGTGTACGTGTTGCAGCCTCAGGTTTGCCGATAAAACCAGTTATGTTTAAGAGGTCGGTCTTTTCTTCTACAGGGACAAGGTTTCGCTCATAAGCGCTGCCAAGCAGGGCTATAACTCTTGCTTTTAGATTGCCCGATTCCAGATGGAATTGCTCGGTACCATTATGCCAGAGTCTGAATGCAATTTTAGGATAAGCTAAAGCAACACGCGTAAATTCATCCAGTACATGACGGAATTCTGTTGTATTGCTTTTTAAAAAGTGTCTGCGGGCAGGTACATTATAAAAAAGATTTTTTACAAGGATATTTGTGCCGGTTGGTGTAGCACATGCCTCCTGCAGCTTCACTTCGGTGCCTTCCACAATTATGCGGCTTCCTATTTCTGTTGCAGCAGTACGAGTTTTCATTTCCACCTGCGCCACAGCGGCAATGGATGCAAGCGCTTCACCCCTGAAACCCATAGTGCGGATAGTGAACAGGTCGTTGATATTGCTGATCTTGGAGGTAGCATGTCTTTCGAAGCTCATGCGCGCATCGGTTGGGCTCATGCCACTGCCGTTATCGATTACCTGCAATAATTCTTTCCCCGCATCCTTCACTATCATCTGTATCTCTGTAGCTCCTGCG
>DATNFP010000051.1:0-2227 GCA_035606335.1 Flavipsychrobacter sp.
GTAGAAGTTATAGAACGCATAGTAGATAATTCTGAGTTCGACCAGTTTAAGGAAGATTATGGTAAGACAATAGTGTGTGGGTATGCCCGTATAGATGGATGGGCTGTGGGCATAGTTGCCAACCAGAGAAAAATAGTAAAAAGTGGCAAGGGCGAGATGCAGATGGGTGGTGTGATATATAATGATAGTGCCGATAAGGCAGCTCGTTTTATACTCAATTGCAATCAGAAAAAAATACCGCTGGTTTTTCTGCAGGATGTTACGGGATTTATGGTAGGAAGCAGAAGTGAACATGCAGGTATCATTAAGGATGGAGCAAAGCTGGTAAATGCTGTTGCGAATTCCACTGTGCCTAAAATCACTATTATTATTGGCAATTCTTATGGAGCAGGTAATTATGCAATGTGTGGCAAAGCATACGATCCACGATTTATCTATGCATGGCCCAATGCTAAAATAGCGGTGATGGGTGGTGAGCAAGCTGCAAAAACACTACTACAAATACAAGTAGCTTCTCTAAAATCTAAGGGACAGGAAATAGATCCTGAAAAGGAAAAGGCCATGCTGAAAGAAATAACAGACCGGTATAACAGCCAAACATCAGCTTATTATGCAGCGGCTCGCCTATGGGTGGACGAGATCATTGATCCTGTAGAAACAAGAAATGTTATATCTGAAGGGATAAAAGCTGCTAACCAAGCTCCAGATAATAAGGAATTTAAGGTTGGCGTATTCCAGGTATAATATAATTATACGTTAATTAGGTATAATTTTATTGTCTCAAATGATAGCAGAGCTGAACAACATCAAATGATAGAGCTAAAGAATGTAAGTAAGAGTTTTGGAGATAAGCAGGTGCTGCAGGATGTATCTGCTTCAATGAAGCCGGGTAAAACAAACCTTGTAATAGGCACAAGCGGTAGCGGGAAAACTGTGCTGATGAAAATAATGATAGGCCTAATGTCTGTGGACAGCGGATCAGTAATGTATGAAGGAGAGGATATTACAAAAATGACTGAAAAGGAGCTAAAGGAAGTGAGAAAGCAGATAGGTATGCTTTTTCAAGGCTCCGCATTGTTTGACAGTAAAACAGTGGAACAAAATATAATGTTCCCTTTGGATATGTTCACAGACATGAGCAAATCCGATAAATTAAAAAGAGTGAATGAAGTGCTGGACAGAGTGAACCTTGAGGATGTAAATAATAAATACCCCGCAGAAATAAGTGGTGGGATGAAAAAAAGAGTTGCATTAGCCCGCGCTATCGTATTGAATCCCAAATATCTCTTTTGTGATGAACCTAACTCGGGTTTGGACCCTCAGACATCGCTTGTAATAGATAAGCTGATAAAGGAAATAACTATAGAGTATAAGATAACCACAGTCATTAATACCCACGATATGAATACCGTGATGGAAAGCGGGGACCATATAGTATATATGTACCAGGGGCATAAAAAGTGGGAAGGCAGCAATAAGGACATTATTTTCAGTAAGGATAAGGAGCTAAATGACTTTATATTTGCCTCAGACTTTCTTGCAAAAGCTAAAGAAATGAGCATGTTGGAAGCCAACGGAAAAGTTCCTGATAATACCCCCTCTAATAATAAGTAGGAATTTCTCTTCTTTAAATATTAACCGCCTGATATTTTTTTCAACATTACATATTAATGTTAGCAATAAATAGCTAAAAAAATTATTTTAGCAACCATTCTAACATTTTGCAAGCAGCCTACGTCAAACAGAACTAAAGGGTTATTGCCAAATTCGATTAATGGACGTTGACTGAACAGGAGAATATATTCGATCAGAGGAACCAGAATAAGCCTTCATCCGACTTTGAGCATATTCAAAGCCTGATAAGAGAATGTATTGCCGGAAATAGAAAATCTCAAAAAGCTTTATATGAAAAATATTCCCCATTCATATATGGTGTAATAAGACGATATGTACCCAATACGAACATAGCCCAGGAAATATTAAATGACGCATTTTATAAAATACTGACAAAACTCAGCCAGTATTCATACAAAGGTGCATTTGAGGGATGGATGCGCCGTATAGTAATCAATATCATAACAGACCATTTCCGTAAAGAATTTACAAACAAGGAAGCCTATAAAGTAGATATCGACACTTATGATGCCTATGTTGACAGCGATTCTATCGGGAAGATCTCGTATAAAGAGCTGCTTGATGTAGTTCATGGCTTACCAAACACACAAAG
>DATNFP010000052.1:0-19413 GCA_035606335.1 Flavipsychrobacter sp.
GGGCGAATAACGATAACGCATTGACCATAATAGTACATTAAATGATTATCGGGGTAATATCAGATTACCCCTTTTTGCTTTTTTGAGGGCTTTTCTTGCTATTATAAATAAAAAATAAGTTTTTTATTTTATTTATATAAATAGTAATATTAAAAGAGTAATGAAAAAATTACTCTTTCGTTTTTACAAAACAAAACTTTATTATTGCACGGCTTGTTTTTTAAATAAGTATAAATATTAAAGCACTATAACGAAAGAAATTTACTAATGGCTAAAAATTTGTTGATAGTTGAGTCTCCGGCAAAGGCTAAGACGATAGAGAAAATATTGGGGGCAGATTTTGAAGTGAAATCGTGTTATGGCCATATACGCGACCTGGAGAAGGAGGATATGGGTATTGATATAAAGCATGGATATAAGCCAAAATATATAGTATCAGAGGATAAGCAGAAAGTAGTAAAAGAATTAAAAAGCCTTGCTAAAAAAGCGGATGATGTATGGCTGGCAACGGATGAGGACCGTGAAGGAGAGGCCATATCATGGCATTTGTGTGAAGTGCTTGGTCTGGATCCGGTATCTACAAAGCGCATAGTATTTCATGAAATTACAAAACCTGCGATCCAAAGGGCTGTTGAGAATCCGAGAACGGTTAATATGGATCTTGTCAACGCACAGCAGGCACGTCGTATTTTAGACCGTATAGTGGGTTTTGAGCTATCGCCTGTATTATGGCGTAAGATGAGCATGCGCAATAATCTTTCCGCAGGTCGTGTTCAGTCTGTAGCAGTACGGCTGATCGTTGAGCGCGAGCGTGAGATAAACCGTTTTAAAACAGTAAGCAGTTTTAAGGTTGAAGCTTTTTTTAATGCGCCTGATGTGAATAACAGGAAGGTGACATTTAAAGCTGAAGGGTCGGATAAAATAGCTGATGTAAACAGCGCGCAGGAATATCTTGAGAAATGCATTAATGCTTCATATACAGTAAAAGACGTGCAGGTAAAGCCTGCAAAAAAATCTCCCGCAGCGCCGTTCACCACATCTACTTTACAGCAGGAGGCAAGCCGTAAATTGGGATACTCTGTATCAAAAACAATGCTGCTGGCGCAAAAGCTTTATGAAAACGGACATATCACCTATATGCGTACGGACTCAGTAAACCTTTCCGAAACTGCAATAGATGGTATACATGATGCGGTAAAAGCACAATACGGCGATAAATATTATCAGAAGCGCATCTATAAAACAAAAAATGAATCAGCGCAGGAAGCTCACGAAGCTATAAGGCCTACAGATATGAATGTGCAATCGGTTGGCGATCCGGATCAGAAAAAATTATATGAGCTTATCTGGAAACGCACTATGGCTTCGCAAATGGCCGATGCGCAACTGGAACGTACCATTGCCAAAATAAATGTTTCGACGCACCCTGATGCATTAACAGCCACCGGTGAAGTATTGAGGTTTGACGGTTTTTTGAAAGTATATACCGAAAGCCGCGACGAAGAAGACGGTGAAGAAGAAAATGAAGGTATGTTGCCGCCGCTTACAACCGGCCAGCAATTAGAATTTCAGGAGATGCGTGCCGTAGAACGATTTACGCGACCTAATCCAAGATATACCGAAGCATCATTGGTAAAAAAACTGGAAGAGTTAGGCATAGGCCGTCCATCCACTTATGCTCCTACCATCAGTACTATACAGCAGCGCGGTTATGTAGAAAAAAGAGATAAGGAAGGTGTACCACGAGTATATCATATTCTATCACTTAAAGACAGTAAGGTTACAAAAAGCACAAATAGCGAAAATGTAGGTGCCGAACGCGCTAAATTATTCCCTACCGACCTGGGTATGGTAGTAACAGATTTTTTAAGTGAGCATTTTAAGCGTGTGATGGATTACGGGTTCACTGCAAAGATTGAAGAAGAATTTGACGAGATAGCTGATGGGAAAATGGTATGGAATAAGATGATAGACGAGTTTTACCATCCATTTCATGAAACTGTTGAAACAACGATAGAAACTGCAAGTCGTGCAAAGGGTGAGCGTGTGTTGGGAGCAGATCCGGAAAGTGGTAAACCTGTTGTCGCCAGGCTAGGACGTTTTGGCCCGATGGTACAGATAGGTAGCACTGAAGATGAAGAAAAACCAAGATTTGCAAAGCTTCGTACTAATCAAAGCATAGAAACCATTTCGCTAGAAGAGGCATTTGAATTATTCAAATTGCCACGCAAGTTGGGTTTGTTTGAAGGAGAAGAAGTTTCTGTAAATATTGGCCGCTTTGGCCCTTATGCACAGCATGATGGGAAATTCTATTCGCTCAAAAAGGAGATGGATCCATATACGGTGGAACTGGAAGAAGTAGCTCCCTTGATTGAAGAAAAAAGGAAAGCGCAGGCCGAGAGTACCATTAAGGTCTTTGAAAAAGAAAAAATAAAAATACTAAAAGGCCCCTATGGTCCGTACGTAAAACAAGGACTTCGCAACTATAAAATACCAAAAGACAAAATAGAAAATGCTGCAGCACTAACTATCGAAGAAGTAAAAGCAATTATTGAGGATGCAAAAACAAATCCTCCAAAAAAATCTGCTAAAGGCAAACGAGCTAAGTAATTTTTTTGTAATTTAAAGTGCAGGAGGAAAAGGAAATAGATTTATGCAGCAAAATAAAGAGATAACAGCATTACTAACATTGATTGACGACCCTGATGATGAAGTGTTTGATACGGTAGCGGAGAAGCTGCTGAATTATGGAAAGGAAATCATACCCAACCTGGAGCAGCTTTGGGAAGTTACAGCTGACCAATCCATTCAGGAGCGTATAGAATTATTAATACACAGAGTTCATTTCCAGGATCTGCAAAATGAATTCCTGGAATGGAGCCGCTCAAAACAGCCCGAATTACTTAGAGGTGCTATACTGATCGCAAAATACCAATATCCCGATCTGAATGTTCCTTCCATACTTACACAATTTGACCAGATACGGCGTAACATCTGGCTTGAGTTGAACAATTATCTTACCCCACTGGAACAGGTAAATGTTTTTAATAGCATACTATATAATTATTATAAGCTGCAGGGGCATGAGCTTACGGAGCGGGAACCAAAATATTTCTTTATTAACCAGGTATTGGAAAGCAAGCAAGGAAATGCCTATACATTAGGTGTACTTTATTTATCCCTTTGCGAACTGCTGGACATACCCATTTTTGCAGTTGATATTCCACGGCAATTTGTCTTTGCCTATATAGATACAATGCACAATTTCTTTAACCAGGAAACGACTGGTGTGCAGCAGATACAATTTTATGTGGATCCCATAAGTGGTGTAGTATATACACAAAAAGATGTTGACACATATCTGCGCAAGATCAATGCTAATGAACGTGAATCATATTTCACACCGTTGCTAACACGCAAAGTCATCTTTAAAATGCTGGAAGAATTAAGCCTGTGTTTCCGCTACCGTCGTGAAGAACAAAAGGCCGATGAAATACAGCAGCTAATGCGCATTATTATAGAAGAATAATTGGGTTATAAATCTCCTTTGATCTTATTGAGAAAGATACAGATCGGCCAGTGCTATTGCTGTTGCTGCCTCCACTACTACAGGCACACGCAATGCAATACATAAATCATGTCTTCCTTTCACCTGGAAAGCCTCTACTGATTGGGTAGAGCTGTTCCATGTTTGTTGCTCTTTTGGAGTGCTGCTTGTCGGTTTCACAGCTACTTTAAAATATAATTCGTTGCCATTGGTAATACCACCATTAATGCCGCCCGCGTTATTTGTTTTAGTCGTTCCTTCTGCATCAACAATCGCGTCATTATGTTCACTGCCCGTCATTCGTGCTGCACTAAATCCACTACCAAATTCAATTCCTTTAATGGCAGGCACAGAAAATATTGTATGACTTATCACAGACTCTGCGGAATCAAAAAATGGTTCGCCCAATCCAACAGGCAACCCTGTTACATGACATGCAACAATCCCTCCTATGCTGTCCTGTTCAGCGACTGCTTTTTCTATTGCCGCCTCAATATTTGCATTACCACCGGCTTCTATTAAAGATGCAGTAACATCTATTCCTGTCAATATCTTTTTTGCGATCACTCCGGCTGCCACTAATGCTACAGTTAGTCGCCCGGATGAATGTCCACCACCACGATAATCATTGAAGCCATTAAATTTTTTATGTATTACAAAATCGGCATGTCCCGGGCGAGGTGTATTTCTCAAAGCTTCATAGTCAGACGACTTTGTGTTTTTGTTTTCAAAAATAATTGTGATGGGTGCGCCAGTGGTTTTATTTTGAAATACGCCGCTTACTATATGTGGCGCATCATCTTCTTTGCGTGGCGTAGTACCCGGCATTCCTGCTTTCCTTCTTTCCAGGTCTGTATTAAAATCATCTTCATGCACTTCTATCCCAGCAGGACAACCATCGATAACAACTCCAACCCGCTGCCCATGAGATTCTCCAAAAATACTTACACGAAAAAACCTTCCAAATGTGTTCATAACTAATCTTTATTTAAAATACATTCTGCTCTTGCCGAGACAAAGTGCCTGAAAAAATCAGGGTATGATTTGTCTACAGCCTCAGCTTCATTTATTATTACAGTTCCTTTAGTTCTTAAAGCACCTATCGATGCAGCCATAACTATTCTGTGGTCGTTATACGAATCTATCGTTGCAGCCGGGAATGTTTCTGTCCCTGTAATGCATAGACTATCATCTTCTATAGAGTATGGCACTTCAAATTGCTGTAGCATTTCTCCAATACTTTCTGCACGATTACTTTCTTTATGAAATAACCGATGCAACCCATGAATATAACTTTCGCCTTCGGTGCAGGCAGCTAGTATAGAAAGTATAGGAAATAAATCCGGGCAATCTGTTGCATCAAATTCAAACTCTTGAAGCGAAGTTTTCTCAATGGTGATTCTATCGTTTTTTATATCCGGTATTGCTCCTGCAATTTGTAACAAATCCAATATGCGCTTATCGGCTTGTTTTGATTCTAAATTCAAGCCTGTTATTGTAACAGGAGTACCGGCAATGCATCCTGCTACCAGCCAGTTGGCTGCGCCACTCCAATCACCTTCTATCTCAATTTCTATTTTTTGCTTTTTTTCAAACTGTGCAGGATCAATAAGGAAACGTTGATAATTATCATTAACAATAGGCCTGTCAAAATGGTTCAATACATCTAAGGTGAGATCTACGTATGGTTTGCTCTTTAAGTTACTTACATTGATCGTTAAAGGCTCTTTCGCAGCATAAGACAATGCAAACAACAAACCACTTAAAAATTGTGAGCTTAATGATGCGTCAAGACTTATTGATTGAGGATGTAAAGGCCCTTTTATTGTAAAGGGAATTTGTCCGTTAAAATCCGGCAATTGCACACCCAATTGAGAAAATACTTTATCAAATCCTACCATTGGTCTTTTTAGCAGGCTGCCTTCTCCTCTTATCTGTATGGATTTGTTGCTTAGAGCAGCTATTGCTGAAAATAATCTTGCAGATAAACCGCTTTCTCCGCAATTAATAGAATCAGCCACAGGATTTATTCCATTGCTGCTGATCTCAAGTATATCTTCTGTTTGGTTTGTAATTTTTGCACCAAGTTGTTGGATAATGCTTATAGCCGCTATATCATCACGCGAGTTCCCAGGATGATGAATGATTGTCTCGCCATCATGAAGCAATGCTCCAGCACAAGCCCTTTGCATCATGCTTTTAGATGCAGGTGCTTGTATAGTACCTTGTATTTTCCCCGGCTTAATGATTGCCTGCATGTGCAAATTGTGTTAACGCTTGTTCGATAATATCAAAAGAAATTGTTGCTACTTCGCTCTTACCTATATTATTTAATACCACATAATCTATAGCATCATAATTCCTCTTCTTATCCATTTTCAATATCTCCATTACCTTTTGTGCATCGAAATAAAGGCTAACGGGCAATTGATATTGTTGCAATAAATGTATCAACTTATTTGTTTCGGCTTTTTGAAATCCTTTAATGTGCTTAGAAATATAACAAGCCACGATCATTCCCAAAGCCACTGCATGACCATGTGGCAACTGATAAAGGGTTTCGAATGAATGTCCTGCGGTATGTCCGAAATTTAACAGTTTGCGCAGGTTGTTTTCTTTCTCATCTTCTAATACTATTTTATTTTTCCATTTTACACAAATAGCGATTAGTGATTCCAGTGCGCCAGCATGATGTTTGTAATAATCTATATCGTGCTTCAGTAATTCTTCAAATAATTCTCTGTCGAATAAACAAGCATACTTTATGATTTCGGCAAAGCCATTGGCCCATTCATCTTCGGGGAGCGTTTTTAAAAAAGCAGTATCGAACAAAATAAATTCCGGTTGCCGGATAGTGCCTAGCAGGTTCTTATGTAATCCGGCATTCACCCCATTTTTTCCTCCTATTGCAGCATCTACCATTCCCAATAAAGTTGTAGGTACAAAACCAAACGGAATACCGCGCATATAAATGGAGCCTATAAAGCCGGTAATATCAGTAACCACCCCGCCGCCAATACCAATCAAAAATGTTTTTCTATGGGTGTGAGTGTTGATTAGCTGTTCCGTAATGTTTTCAATGGTATGCCATGTTTTTTGTTTTTCTCCTGTAGATAATATGATGGTCTTATATCCATGAAAAATAGAAGCGTGGGCAGCACTTACATTATTATCTGTAATTAACACACAATTGTCTTTGTCCACGAGGTTCTCAATATCATTAAAAGAACCCGGTAGCAAATACTTCACCGTACCTGTTGGAAATGTTTCGGAATAAGACATTAAATAAATATGGATGGCAAATTTACTCTTTATAGTATTTATTTATGTTTATTGTTAAAGCCAATAAGCACAATTGCAATATCTATTAGTTCAAATAGCTGTTTCAAACCCCACTTTCTCTGTTATTCGTACCTTTGCGATCTTTAATATAATCATGAGCAAAAAAGGAAAGGTTCTGGTGGCTATGAGCGGCGGTATAGATAGTACCGTCAGTGCCCTTATGCTCCATGAACAAGGCTATGAAGTGGTAGGGATTACCATGAAGACATGGGATTATGCAACATCCGGAGGTGGGAAAAAGGAAACAGGCTGCTGTAATGTCGATTCATTCAACGATGCCCGTATGGCTGCTGTAGAGCATGGATTTCCGCATTATATATTAGACATACGTGAAGAATTCGGAGGGCATGTAATAGAGAATTTCGTAGATGAATATATTGCCGGGCGTACTCCCAACCCATGCGTGCTTTGCAATACACATATAAAATGGGCTGCCTTGCTCAAGCGCGCGGACGCTCTTAACTGTGATTATATTGCTACAGGCCATTATGTAAAGGTGCGTGAGGAAAATAATCGTTATGTACTCTCCAAAGCAAAAGACCTGACAAAAGACCAAAGCTATGTGCTATGGGGCCTGGGCCAGGATTGTCTTAGCCGCAGTATCTATCCGCTAGGTGATTATTTGAAAACAGAAGTCCGCCAGCTTGCTTACGATATGGGATATAAAGAGCTTTCTAAAAAGTCGGAAAGCTATGAGATATGCTTCGTGCCTGACAATGATTATCGTGGCTTCCTGAAAAGGCAATTGCCTGAGCTGGAAGCGCAGGTGGAAGGTGGCGATTTTGTGATGACAGATGGTAAAGTTGTTGGGAAGCACAGAGGCTATCCTTTTTATACTATTGGTCAGCGTAAGGGCCTGGATATAGCACTGGGCAAGCCGGTTTTTGTAACTAAAATTATCCCGGAAACAAACACTGTGGTATTAGGAGAAGCTCACGAATTACAGCAAAATAATATGGTTGTGGGTGGGCTTAATATGGTAAAATATGCTCAAGTGAGCGAAGCCAGAGAAGCTGTTACAAAGATCAGGTATAAAGATCCTGGTACTGAAAGCACGCTTTATCCGGAAGGGGATACCATACAAGTGCAATTCGCTCATTCTGTTAATAGCATTGCCCCTGGCCAATCTGCAGTATTTTACGAAGGTGATGATGTGATAGGCGGCGGCATTATTAGAAAGGGCTGGTAATAGCTTTTATTTATCAGAAACGGGGCCCAATAATTGTTTTACTTTACTGCCGATAAACTATTTCTTTTTCGTTTCTTTAATTATATTTACGTGAAATAGTGCTATTGTATTATGAATAGAAGCCTTCTACGCGTCTCTTTTTTGGCTGTATTACTTTCCGTTGCTTTCTTTTCCTGTAAAAAAAGCAAAAACTCTTCGGGTAATGACGGCCGTAGCTATTTTCCCTTGCAGATAGGCAAGTATGTTACCTACAAAGTAGATTCTACTGTTTGGATAGATTCTCTTTGTAAACAGGTAAATACTACCTCCCAGATGCGCTATGCAATAGCTGACACCTTCAGGGACAATATGAACAGGCTTTCTTACGTTATTAATGTGTATGAAATGCCGAACAGCCTCAATGCCGCTATGAAATTGCAAAGCACTATAGAAGTAACGTCTACTCCATCTGATTTAGAATATGTGCAGGCTCAGCTTCGTTTTATCAAGCTTATTTTCCCAATAACTGCTGGTGGTGTATGGTCTGGCAATAATCTTGTAACTACAGCTGATTCGGATTATACTTATTTCAGCAATTGGAACTATAGCTATCAAAACTATCAGAAATCATTTAATAACGGCCTTGCTAATTTCAACAATACCGTATCTGTCCTTGAAGATAATGATAGCTCTGCTACTTCCCGCACTTATTATAAGGAAGTATATGCTGACAATGTTGGCATGGTATATCGTGAAATGACTCATTGGACATTTAAAAGAATAGATGATACTACCGTAGCTAAATGCAAAGCCGGCTATTCCGTTATTATGCGTGCGATAGACCATAACTAAAATGTATCATGTGGGTGAAGAGAATTGTATGGTGTGCGGCGTTTTTATCTCTTAGTGTCATAGGTTTTGCACAGCAACCCCAATATGCTTTCAGAATAACTTTTTCCAATAAGAAGGGGTCTTTAGATCTAAAGACCCCTTCTGCTTTTCTTTCCGCACGGGCAATCGCCAGGCGTTCAGCCGCAAGCGTATCTATAGATAGTACAGACCTTCCGGTGTCTCCGCTGTATTTAGATACTGTTTTAGCTGCAACAAACGGAATATTGCATACAACTTCCCGTTGGCTGAATGATTGTGTAATTCTATTGACCGATTCCTCCAAGATTTTAGGCTTAGTAAGTAAAAGCTATATAACAAGCATTACGCAAGTTGCTTATTATCCCACAGGTCTTAAAAGACCTGCAAAAGCCGGCAAATTTGATTTGGAGCATAAATCATTATCTGCAATCGGCGGCAAGACTACAGGCTCTTCTCTTTATTACGGAAATACCTATAATCAAACCACCATGGTAAATGGTGATTATCTGCATGACGCAGGTTTTAAAGGGCAGGGTAAGCTAATCGCGGTACTTGATGCCGGTTACATTGCTGTTGATACACATCCTGGTTTTGACAGTCTCAGGCAGTCTGGTCGGTTGGTCGACGTACATAATTTTACACTCGATACAAGCTATGTTTATAGTTACGACGATCATGGTACAGGAGTACTATCTACTATGGCAGGATATATTCCCGGTACTTATGTAGGAACAGCTCCATTGGCAGAATATGCTCTTTATGTTACGGAAGACGACTTGTCCGAACAGCCAATTGAAATGGACAATATGGTTGCGGGGGCTGAACGTGCTGACAGTATAGGAGCAGATATTATTTCCACTTCTCTGGGTTACGATCTCTTTGATGATCCGGCTTATAACCTTACTTATCCGGACATAGATGGTAAAACAACTGTTGCGGCAAAGGCTGTAAATATTGCTACACAAAAAGGTATATTATTTGTTCCTACGGCAGGTAATGAAGGTATAGGGGATGGGGGATGGTTCTGGATACTTACTCCGGGTGATGCTGATAGTGCGCTTACAGTAGGCGCTGTTAATATAAACAAGATTATAGCAGGCTTTAGTGGGTATGGCCCTAACTCAGCAGGACGGATAAAACCTGATGTATGCGATTTGGGTGTGTCCGCAGATATATTTACTGCATCAGGAGGCTTTGGTGAAGAAGATGGTACTTCTTTTGCAACACCTCAAATAGCAGGATGGGCCGCTTGTTTATGGCAGGCTAAACCAAGTGCTACTCCTTACCAGTTGCGTACTGCTATTGTGCAAAGTGCAGACCATTATACAGACCCCGGCACACAAATAGGATATGGGGTCCCGGATTTTAAACAGGCACTGCAATCGCTGGATGTAAAAGATACACCGCGCAATCCTGCGGATTCATCCAATTGGGTAACGGTAGGACCTAACCCATTTAACGATGTTATTAATCTGAACGTTTATCTCACAATACCACAAACCGTGAATTTCGTGCTGATAGATGCTATTGGTAGAATTATTTTTAAAACCAGCCGCTATATAGATAGTTGGAGTAACCCTTCTGTATCATTGCCGTCGGATAATATCGCAGCAGGAGTATATATGCTTAAAGTAGCAACGCCCGATAAAAAACGTGTGGTAAAGCTGGTCAAAGATTAATTGCTAAGGCTTCTTCAGTACGGCTATGAACATGCTATCTGCTGCTTGTTCTATCCCGTTTATTAGCTTCTGCTCTTCCAATTGCAAATCTGTTTCATTTAATATACGGGTTACATTATTTTCGTTCTCTTCTTTTAAAACCGAACAGGTTATATAAATTAATCTTCCGCTGCTCTTTAGATAATCTGAAACATTTACGGCAATTCGCTGTTGCAGTGATGAGAAATCATCTATGGCCGCTGTGTCAGGAAAATAAAGTTGTTCCGGTGTTCTCGCCCACGTACCCGAACCGCTACATGGTACATCGCAGATAATTCCATCAAACTTCATATTGCCGATATGCTTTTTTAGTTGCCCTTTATCCGCTACATCCATAATATAACTTATAGGCGTCACATGATTGTATTGGGCAAAACGTTTTTTAAGGTTATGCAAAATACTCTCTCGTTTATCAGATACAGTCAGTTGGACAGATGGCTCCATATCTTTAAGCAATAACGATTTTCCTCCTGCTCCGGCACAGCAATCGTACCATTTTTCATGTTGCTGTGGTTTAAAATAATTTCCGGTTTGCTGCGATGATGCATCTTGTACTACATAATCTGTTGGTGGCAATATCTTGTCTATTGCTGCACCATTTGGCAATGCCATGCAGTTATCTGTAACAAACTCATAATCAATTTGATTTTTTTCCAGCAGCTCTGTGATCTTTTCTTTCCCTTTCCTAATGCGAATAAAAAGTTTTGGCTGTGTCAGCATAGAGTATAGCCAGTCTTTTCTGCTAATGCCATCGGAAAATTCAACTGAAGAATAGAATAGGTCATCTATGCTGAATTCAATACTCTGACCTTTAAGAAAAGCTATACGTTCATCAACGCTCTTTTGTAAATAAGGCGTCCAGTTTTCCGGTAGAAAAGGTTTTGTGAGTTTTTCCTGAGCGCCGCATAACAACAGGCAAACCTTAACCTTGTCTTCAAAATCTATTTCTCCATCCCAAATGCCTTGCTTCTTCCCGTGCAATATTCCCTTCTCACAGCGATACCAGCTATATGCCATTTCACTTAGCATCTTCCGGTCGCGACTGCCGAGCTTTGTATTAAGTTTGAAATAGTTCTTTAAGAAATGCGCTAAAGGTATTTCCCCGGTATATGTTCCTGTTATGGTGTTAAGATGTTGCCAGATATACCGCATATAAAAACCAGTGGGAAAAATGAAAGCTCCGGGTTGCGGAGCTTTCAGAAATTTTATGAATTATACTTCAAGTAAAGTCTTTACCGGATCCTGTCCGAATAACAACAGCTCAGGGTTTTCCAATAATTCTTTAATACGTACAAGGAAACCTACAGACTCACGACCGTCAATAATGCGATGGTCGTAACTTACTGCCAGGTACATCATTGGTCTTACTTCTACTTTCCCATTTATCGCTACAGGTCTGTCCTGTATTTTATGCATACCTAATATAGCTGATTGAGGTATGTTAATGATCGGTGTTGACATCAATGAGCCAAATACACCGCCATTAGTAATTGTAAATGTTCCTCCCTGCATTTCATCGGGACTGAGCTTACTATCGCGCGCCTTCTTTGCAAGCTCTACAACCTTCATTTCTATCTCAGCCATGCTAAGGCTTTCAGCATTGCGTATTACAGGTACTACAAGTCCTTTAGGTGCTGATACTGCAATTGATATATCACAATAGCTGTGGTACACAAGTTCTTCTCCATCTATATAGGCATTCACTGCAGGCCAGTCCTGCAATGCAATACAACAGGCCTTAGTGAAGAACGACATAAAGCCAAGGCCTACGCCATGTGCTTCTTTAAAAGTATCCTTATATTTTGCCCGTATCTCCATGATACGGCTCATATCCACTTCATTAAATGTGGTGAGCATTGCAGTGGCATTCTTTGCTTCTACCAGTCTGCGTGCTACTGTTTTACGCAGATTGCTCATCTTTTGCCTTTGCTCTTCACGGCTGAATGCCTGGTCGCCACCTTTCCTTCCGGGATGCCTTAATGCTTCCAGCACATCTTGCTTCATGATCCTGCCCATGCTGCCTGTACCCTTTACATCTGTAGCTTTTACCTGCTTTTCAGACATAATAGCCTGTGCCACCGGTGTTGCCTTTACATCGCTTTGTGCAGTAGTTGCATTTGTTTGCTGTATCGGTTTTTCATTTGCTTGTGTAGTAGGCGCGGCCGCTTTCTTTTCTTCTTGTTTAGGTGCTGCAGTCGGTGCTGCCGCACCCGCAGGTTTTTGTGCAGTCTCATCTATTCTGCATGCAATGTCACCAATAGCAAGTGTGCTGCCTTCCTGTGCTACAATATGTAATATGCCTGCTTTTTCAGCGTTCAGCTCAAAGGTTGCCTTCTCTGATTCCATCTCGCATAGCACTTCATCTCGTTCTACCCAATCTCCTTCCTTTTTCAGCCATTTGCTAAGGCTTACTTCGCTTATAGATTCTCCTACGGTTGGAACTTTTATGTCTATCATGAAAAAAACGGTATTAACGGGCTGCTAAATTAACAAACCGATGCCGATTAATCAAAAAGGGCTGTTAACGGGTGGTGTTGCTTCGGCAAGTGCTTTGCTGCCGAAATAAAATGGTAGTAATGATGAGGCATCTTCTACATATATAATATTTCCATTAGGGCTGCACATGTACACTGCAATGGGCGAACCTTGCCATTGCTGCACTTCCAGTATTGTCTGGCGGCAAATGCCGCAAGGCGAGAGTGGGGTTTCGTTCGCTTCTTCGCCTTTATAGGTCACAGCAATGGCTTTTACTTTTGGATGTTCCTCATGCATATTTACAGTAGCTAATGCAGCTCTTTCTGCACATATACCTGCAGGAAAAGAAGCGTTCTCGTGATTGGCCCCTGTAAGGATTTTGCCATCTTCCAGTAGCACAGCTGCGCCTACTTTAAACCTGGAATAAGGAGCGTATGCCTGTTCTGTGGCTGCTTCTGCTGCGGTTACTACCTGCTGCATTTGGGCAGTCAGTTGATTTTTTAGTGATTGCTGAAATGGAAATTGAAACTGTTCCATAATGGCCTTTAATATCTATATACAATCATCTTGCCAGCCATATCCCCACGCGACATAATATCAGTCCTGCTATTACACTTAGCAATATGTAAAGAAGTGGAACAAAATACTGCTGCTTTTGCATCAGCACTATGTTTTCGAGGGCGAAAGTGGAAAAAGTAGTGTATCCTCCACAAAACCCTGAAGCCAGCAACAACATACCGCCAGTTTGCAGCCATTGGGAGCGCACAGCCAGCCCATACAAAAAACCTATAAGAAGACAGCCCAACAGATTGATTATAAAAGTGCCTACCGGGAAACTACCTGTCACAACCTTACCAACCAGAAAGCTGGTACCGTAACGGGCCATACTACCGAAAAATCCGCCTAACCCTACTAATAAGAAGGAACGTAACATGGACTAAAGTTATATACTGTATCCAAAAAATAATAACAATTTAATCCACCCAGTCGCATACAAATACATTTATGTCATGGCTGCCGCCATTATTACGCATAGAGCTGAAGATAAATTTTTTACCATTGGGAGAAAACATTGGGAATGCGTCAAAGCCTGTTTCATGCGAAATACGTTCCAGCCCGGTGCCATCCAGGTTGATAAGATATAGATTGAATGGGAACCCGTATTCATGCTCGAAATCAGATGAAAAAACTATTCGCTTTCCATCAGGTGTAAAAGCCGGAGCCCAGTTTGCTTTGCCAAGATGTGTTACTTGATGTACATCAGTACCATCCGCGTTGGCAACGAATATTTCCATCTTTGTAGGCATTACCAGTCCTTTTGCGAGTAAGTCTTTGTACTCTTTTATGTCTTCGGTTTTTTGCGGATGCGATGCGCGCCATACTATTTTTTTACCATCAGGCGAAAAGCAGGCGCCTCCATCATAGCCTAGGGTATGTGTTATCTGCTTCACATGGGTGCCATCTATATTCATAGTGTACAGATCTAAATCTCCGTTGCGCATACTGGTGAAAATAATTTTATCACCTTTAGGCGATATGGTAGCTTCAGCATCGTAGCCTGGCGTATTGGTGAGTCGTTTTACAATATGTCCATCAAAATCGGCCACAAAAATGTCATAGCTCTCGTATATCGGCCACACATATTTCTTCGGGTCTCTTGGGGGCACAGGTGGGCAGGTATCTGCAGCCAGGTGTGTCGAAGCATACAAAAAATGTTTTCCATCCGGCATCAGGTATGCGCAGGTAGTGCGTCCTTTACCTGTACTTACCAATTTATAATTAAAGTTCGCCCCAATAGGCGGTACGGTGCCATAATATATCTGGTCGCACATTACACCCTCATCTTCATTTTTTCGTTGAAAAGTGATCTGGCTGTCATTAAATCCAAAGTATGCTTCTGCATTGTCACCACCAAAAGTTAACTGTTGTACATTTTTAAAATGCTTTTCATCAGGATACACATTATTTTGAGGTTCCTGCGCCCGTAGCGTATTGTTAATTAAAAGACAGGTTACAATGATTGTAAAAATGCTTTTCATTATTCACAAAATATTACTGTGAATATATAGAAAAAATGGCTCCATGTAATTCTCTTCCTTGTGGAGTTTTCCTTAAATTTTATAATCACTATTTCTACCTTTGCAAAAACAGAACTAATGGGTATCGCAGATAAATTATTTAAGATGAAAGCAGATAAGGCTGAGGCTAATCTAAAAGCAGGAGAAGAATTTTTAAAAACAAATGCACAAAAATCCGGTGTTGTTTCATTGCCAAGTGGTTTACAATACGAGATCATTACGGAAGGAACAGGTGAAAAGCCATCAGCCATGAGCAAAGTTACCTGCCACTACGAAGGCAAGCTGATAGACGGTACCATTTTCGATAGTTCCGTAAAAAGAGGACAACCTGCTTCATTTCCGCTGAATATGGTTATAAAAGGATGGACGGAAGGTTTGCAATTGATGTCTGTAGGCAGCAAATGGCGCTTTTTCATCCCATCTCAATTAGGTTATGGAGACAGGCAGGTAGGCGCACATATTGGCCCCAACAGCACCTTAATATTTGAAGTAGAATTGTTGGGAATTAATTGATTTTGGACGCTAAAAGGAGACATAACACTAATACGGTAAATTAGTTTTATATTTAATTGAATGCCATAAGAGCAGTTTTCTATTTATGGAATCCACTATCTATTTGAGTAATTGATAGAGAAGGGAAAGCATATATTGTTGGGAATTAATTGATTTGAATAAATACTTATAAACTAGATACTTTTGTGTAACCATTAACTATAAGTTAATGAATGCCCTAATGAATAAGTATTTATATTTTATTCCACTTTTGTTTATTGGTGTAGCTGTAAATGCACAGACAATAATTAACCAATACTCTTCTGTATTAAATATCAGTTTTACAATATGTAATTATCAAATCACTGTAGATGATCCTACTGGATTTAATATAGGTGATGAAATCTTGATTATCCAGATGAAGGGTGCGGAAATCGATACATCTAACACCGCAACATTTGGTCAGATGATCAATTGGCATAATGTAGGAAATTATGAAGTGAACAAGATAGGCTCAATAAATGGTAGCGTAATTACATTAAAATATGCCCTTACCAAAAGTTACGATGTGCCGGATGGTATAGTACAGGTAGTAAAAATACCTCATTATACTACTTATACCGTAAGTACAGAACACACATGCTTGCCATGGAATGGCAAAAAAGGTGGTGTATTTGCAATTATGGTTGATAATGATTTGGTGCTAAAGAATAACATATCTGTTTTAGGCAATGGCTTTACCGCAGGAATTGTAGATAGCCCCAATAGCAATGGGTATATATTATCACACCAGGCGGATTATTGCTATTCTAAAAACAAATTATACGGAGCACAAAAAGGCGAAGGGATTACGAGTATTTCCAATAGCAGGCTTTATTGCCGGGGTCCATTATTTAATGGTGGTGGTGGGGCTAATAGTCACAATAGCGGCGGTGGTGGCGGTGGTAATGCAGGTGCTGGTGGGCATGGCGGTGCTGAATGGTGGGGTTTGCCAGATGGCCCGGCACCAAATGGAGGTTTAGGGGGCATGGCTATAAATTATTCGGCTACAAATGATAGATTGTTTTTAGCTGGAGGAGGAGGTGCGGGTCATGAAAATGATGACAATATAAACAATGGAGGCAGGGGCGGCGGACTGATATTTATTCTGGCCGGAAGTATTCTTGGGAATAATAATTCTATAATTGCAGACGGCGTGCAAGGAGTGAATTGCAATTGCACAGACGGAGTAGGGGGAGGAGGCGGTGGAGGCACTGTGTTAATTAATTCAAGCAATGTTAGTGGATTAAATGTTTCTATAAAAGGAGGAAATGGAGCGACTGTAAGTAACTCAGATGGTCCGCACGGTCCAGGCGGTGGAGGCGGAGGTGGAGTGTTACTGGTTAATGATTCATCTATACTGTCGGGGATTAGCTACAATTATAATGGTGGAGCTCAGGGACGTTACTATGATACTGATAATTCATCTTTGGATACTGCCTGGGGTACTACTCCTGGTGACAATGGTGCTGTAATCACAGGTTTTATTGCAACAATTGATACTACAGCCAACAACCTTCCCGTAGTTAATATTGCAGATTCACAGATCACTTGTGGTACAATACTATTTACCGCTAATGCTAAATCCAGTGGCATAACAAGCTACGAATGGCAATTTGGTGATGGCAAAGCCGGATCTGGAAATAGTATAACACACACGTATACAGCTACAGGCATCTACACTGTAAAACTGATAGTATCAAATGGAGGGTGTATGGATAGTTTTGTTACAAAACCTGCAGATATTCAGCCTGCTGTATTTATGCCTGGTGCTTTTACTCCCAATGGGGATGGTAAAAACGACAAAATTTACCCGATAATATACTGCAATTTTATTTTTAGCAGCCTGCATATATACAACAGATGGGGGCAGGAGGTATTTGAAACCAAGACCTATGGAGAAGGCTGGGATGGCAAATATCGTGGAGTTCCCTGTGAGATAGGAACCTATTATTATTTCATAAAAGGCACAACTGATAGCGGAGATCCTATAATGTTGAAAGGAGATATAATGCTAATACGGTAAGCTTATTTCGAGTATCTGTAATGCCGGTATGAATAGCTCCAGAAGATAATGAGCACCATCAGATGTACGAATAAGAAAATGCCCCAAAGAAGCATTACCTGCAGCGTATCATCCAGAGTTTCAGGAGGCAGGATGTTTAAAGCAGTTAAGGCAAGGGGAATGCTATTGTAGATCACATAGGTAATAAGGTGATAATTGATCCCGAAAAAACGCTTATAGTCATCTCTGCGCCCTATCCTGTATGCGCTCACGAATAAAAGCGATAAGTAAAAAAATAACGTAAGCTGATTGCTGCCGTTTCTGTTCAATACAAGGACAATAAAATAAACAAGACTGGTGGCAACAAAGTCAATTAAAGAATACTTGAGTAAATACTTATTAAAAAATTTCATTATTTAGGTAGCTAATGCAGGTGCAAATCTATGCTGAGATAATGGATTTCGACAATGCTTTTCGGTTATAGTGCTATAAATAGAGGTAAATGCCCCTCTAATGTAGGCGAATACCCTCTTGTATATTTATTTCTTAATTATGTTTGATCCTTGTTCTGATCTTGTAATATAATATTGAGATAAGCCATGCAAAAAACATTCCGCATACAGCCCCGGCCAAAACATCAGAAGGAAAATGGACACCTAGATACATACGGCTATAAGATATGAAAGCAGCCCATGGGAATAAAAAATAAGGTAGCCACTTTAGTCGCCTTGAAGCTACAATTGTCAGATAAGTGGCTAACGCAAAGGTATTGGAGGCATGGGAAGATGTGAATCCAAACGATCCTCCCTGGTAATTCTGCACATAATGTAGCATATACTCTAATCCCTCGGTATGGCTGGGCCTATAGCGATGCACCAACGGTTTTAAAACTCCTGATGCAAACTGATCACTTAATAGGATCAGGGGTATTATCATTAATATTATTAACCAACTCTCTTTTTTGTAGGTAATGATCACAACAATAATAAGTATGGCGTATAATGGTATCCACGAGGCAGTACCACTGGCAAACCACATTATCTTATCCAGAGTAGGATTGAAGTGGCCGTTAATAGCCAATAGTAGTTTTTTATCTATATTATATAGCCATTGCCACATGGTACAAAATTCCGTAAAGCTAATAATCGCATTTTAATAATGGACATAAAAAAGAGCCTCATAGTGAGGCTCTGAACAAAATAGCGGTTAACGAGAGAGTTTAAAAGGTTACGAGAAAAAAGCTAAGGTTTAAAAGGTAACGAGAAAAGCTAGATTAAAGGTTTAAGAGGTAAACGAGAGATTGTTATGCTTAGAGTTCGGAGGTAAAGATTGGTTAACAAGTTTTAGGGGTAGAGAAAATATATGATTAACGAGATATCTTACATATTAAAAATTAACTGCAATAACTAAACAAGATAGTATAGCTACAAAAAGAGATACTTTCTTTGTCATTTCTACTTTTACTGCGGCGTTCATTTTGATGTTTTTCATTTTAAGTATTTTTTATTGTTAGGTTTTGTTTTCGTTTGATGACACAAAGATTGCTCAGCGACAGGCCGCTGCAAAACTTTTAAAGTTGCTTAACAGGTGTTTTAGAACTGGTTAACGACCGGTTTAAAAGCAATTAACGAGTGGTTAAGAAATGTGGACTTGATTTAAGATTTTTAATGAACTTTGAA
>DATNFP010000053.1:0-17321 GCA_035606335.1 Flavipsychrobacter sp.
GGTGATTAATATTTAGAGGTGATGTTTCAAGCTTTAGATCAGCTACCTGGCTAATGGGAATCGCCGTCCCCTGGCTATTATTCACATAAAGATTATTAAATACATCTAATGTGGGTCTTTCCGGCTTTGCAGTGGTAAGCATGATGTCGTAGTCATTACTATTATCATCGGTGTATTGTCCCATCTTTAACCCTGCAACAGCAAGACGAACAATACGATCGATATTGACAGTGGGCACTCCCAGTAATTGGGCTTTCTCCTTATTAATAGCTACTCTGATATCTGACTTCAGTATGCTTACCGGATTGTCAACATAAATGGTTCCTGCAGTCTTCTTCAACATATCTTCCACTTTTGACGCCAATGCACGCAACGTATCGAGGTCTTCTCCAAACAATCTCACTTCAACCGGCGCTACAACCGGAGGCCCTTGTTCAAAATTTTTCACTTCCACTTTTGCTCCCGGATAAGGATCCCATTTATGTCTTAGTTTTTCAATTAAAGCAAATTTCTTATCAGGCGCTGTGTTCTCATCAAGCTGCACAAATATTTGGGCATAGTCAGATCGCTCATTTTCCGGTGTTTCATTATAATAGATCCTTGGATTGCCTTTGCCAACATTTGTAGCAAAATATTTTATCATTGACTCTGTTTTCAATTCGCCTTCAATATTATGAGCAATACTATTGGTATATGAAAGACTGGACTGAGGCGGAGTGGTTATGTTTACAAAGAACTGTGGTTTTTCGGAGGAGGGGAAAAGACTAAAACCGATAGTCTTAAACAGGAAGATAGCTCCGGCAAAAATTGCTACTGCAGACATAATAGTAACAAAAGGTTTATTCAACGCAACATCCAGAAGACGTGAATAGCTGCCATGAATCACTTTTTTTAATCCACGCATAAAAATATTTCCTTCAGGATTGCCAACATGTTCTTTCAAAAGTCTGCTCGAGAGAAATGGTATGATGGTAAGAGACACTCCCATGGAGGCTACTACACATAATATAACTGCTAACGGCAGGCTACGAATAAAATCGCCCGCACCCTCAGGAAGAAACACTAATGGCATAAATGCAATGATCAACGTAACTGTACAACCAACCACTGCCATACCAATCTGTCCAGTTGCTTTCAGTGTGGCTTCCATGCGTGAATGGCCTTCGAGCATCCATCTTTCTATGTTCTCTACCACTACGATACTGTCATCAACTAACAGACCTAGTGCTACTACCAGCCCCACTATACTTAGCTGATTGAGGCTATAGCCAAATACATGCAACAGAACAATTCCAATTGACAATGACAGAGGAATGGAGATCATAACTATTATTGCAGACCTGAATCCAAGTGGTAATAATGTAATGGCAACCAGCAAAATAGCGATAAGAAAATCTCGTCCCAATCCGCCTAACCTATTATTAACATTGTTTGCCTGGTCGAAATTCTGAACGAGATCAATGTTGGAAGGCAGCGTTTTCTTAAACTTCTCAATAACTGGCTTATAGAGCTTCTGTGTGCTGCTAATATTTTCACCATCCTTCTGCGCAGCTACTACAAATACACAACGATGTCCGTTTAGACGTGTCTGGTATTTCTCATTCTCAAATCCATAATACAATTTGGCAACATCTTTCAGAAAAATATTCTTCCCGTCAGCGGAATAGATAATAGTATTACTTATCTCATCGAGAGATTTGTAGTTGCTATTTGTTTTAATATTGAATGTGCGATTACCGGCATCTACACTACCTCCCGGGATATCAGCTATCTCACTTTGCAGATTGTTTATTATAGCAGAAATTGGGATGTGCATCTGGGCAAGCTTCTCAAGCTGCAATTCAATGCGCACTTGCTGATCGGGCAACCCATGTATCTCCACGTTTTTCAATGGTGGCACTTTTTCTAATTCATCCTGCAGTTTTTTTGCATAGTAATTCAACCTGTCTCTTGGTGCATTTTCAGACACAAGTGCTATCTGCATAATGTTCACATCTGATGGCTGGAATTTTTTCACATCAATACTTAAAATATCAGGAGGCAGATCACTTCTCTTACTGTTCACCACACGCACTATCTCCTGGTATTTTGAATCTACATTGCTGTTGTATTTATATTCTACACGAATTACTGCAACACCATCACCAATTGTAGTGCGGAGACGCTTGATATTTTCGAGGCTGTAGATCTCCTTCTCCAATGGCTTTACCACCAGTTCTTCCATATCCTTTGGACTGGTACCGGGATATACTATAATAATTGGAAATGTAGGTGCATGTAATTCCGGATCTTCAGAACGTGGCATAGTGAATATCGTTGTGATACCCAAAACAATGACCATGATAAAAATTACGAGTGTGAACTGGTAATTTTTTACGGCGTAATCTGATATTTTCATCGTGGTTCTTTTTATTATTTATTGAATAACCCTGATAGCGCTATTTTCAGTGAGATAAGCACTGCCTGAAATGATAAGTTCTTTAGCGGTCTGCAACCCATCACTAATAATCACTTTATCTTTTTCAATAGCAGATATGGTTACTTTTACTTTTTTGGCTGTTTTGTTGTCATCTGTCACAAATACATAAGCAGTGCTGCCATCGCCATCTAGGATCGCATCATACGGTATTGCCCAGCAATTATTTGCAGTATTGGTTTTGCTATTCGCTACATCAATTATTGCCTTACCAAACATTCCTGAAGCAATAGCAGCGGGTTTGTCTCCTGTAAGTTTTATATCTATAGTAAAAGAACCTGTAACCGGATCTACACCTTCTGAACGGCGGGCTACAATACCACTGTAATCTTTGTCATTAGATGATATGTTTATTACAGCTTTGTCATTCAAATGAATAGCCGACCAATTCTTATCGCTTACACCAACCCTTAGCAGCCAGCCGGTAGATTTAGCACCATTTGTCTGAAAAACTGCTGTACCACTGCTCATCACCTGCCCTTCATTAGCCATCTTGCGTAATACAAAGCCATTTTCAGGAGCATGTATTTCAGAATAAGTGCGATTAAATGCAGCAGTGTTCAATTGTTGTTTTGAAAGCTCAAGAGCTGTTTTGCTATTTTGTAATTGCTCTAATGTGGCAACGCTATCATTATATAGATTGGTTATGCGCTGGTAATCACGGGTAGCTTTTTCATACCCCAGTTTAGCCTGTTGTACCTGTGCATCTATTTCCGTTAAGTTTAGTGTCGCTAATAGTTGTCCTTTTTTTATTGGATCACCTTCTTTTACATAAATGCGATTAATAACACCGCCTGTTTTAAAAGAGAGGTTTACTTCATCATCTGTCGTGAATTGTCCAGAAACAGAAATGGATGCAAGATCATTATGCCTATCCAGGCTCATTACTTTTACTGGGATAGTTTCTGTATCAATGGATTTTGCGGCTTCTGATCTATGTATGCAGGAAGCGATGAGCATTGCTCCCGGAATAAATAATAAGATCGCATGAATGTTTTTCATATTGCTGATTTTATTTTTTTTAATTGTTTTTATCAAGAGGATAAGATGCATTACAACGTTCTATATCGGCCAGCGCTACCTGCACATTAGCAACGCTCACTGACAACTGCAGCTGAGCATCTGTTAGCTGGTTTAGCGCATCCAGTAATTCTATATAAAGCAGCTGGCCTTCTTTATATACTTTCATTTGATCGTTATAATATTTGCTTGCTAATGAAAGTTGGGTTTTTGCACTATTGTAATTGGCTACCGCCGTGTTATAATTATTTTTTGCCTGCGATAATTGAAGTGCAAATGTCTTTTCAGATTGGTCGTATTGGGCTTCAACTGATTGAACATCGAGTGCGGCCTGTTTTATTTTATACTGGTTTCTCCCGGCTGCAAATAAGTCCCATTCAAAGTTTACGCCCCATAAGTAGTAAGCAGTCTTATTATTAACATCCCAATTAAACCCTTGCGAGCCGAGGTCTATGAATGTATTTAATTTGGGAACTAAATAAGACCGTTGAAGTTTTGTATTCAGGTTATATACAAGATCTGTGGCTTTTAGTTCAGTAAGCTCCTCCCTGACATTTATGTCTTCACCAGGAATAAGATCCTGTTGTTTGAAAAGATCGGTATCGAGAGCTATTGGCGTTTCTAAAGGCTTATTGAGTAAAAAGTTGAAATAAGACTGTGCATTATTTTCATCATTTTGTGCCTGCGTAATAGATGCGTTTATTTTTTGTTTTTCTGTTTCCGCACGTGTCAGCGATGTGCTATTACGAACACCATTGCGCAACATGCTTTCATTCACCCGTATATTTTCATTTACTTGTACTAATGCACTGTTGTATATCTCTATAGCCTTGCCCGCCTGGTAGTATTTGCAATAAGCAAATTTTATTTCTTTTACCAGCTCTCGCCTATATACATTCACTGCAGCTTGCTGCTGCGTAATAAGCGCTTTTTTTATTTTGTTATTATAATAGATCTCGGCATCAATTAATGGAAGAGCTGTTCTGAATTTGGCATCATAAAAGTTGTCCGGATTTAGTAAAACCGATGTGTTTTTTAATTGCGGGAATGACTTAGTTTCTGTCAACTGATTTAAAGTCGAGTAAACAGGATTCAATAGATCTCCAACCGGTATATCAATAGTACGGCCCCCTGCTGCTTTTGTATAGGAACCTAACAGTCCTATATTCGGCAGAAAAAGTGAGCGCGCTTCTTTTAGTGCATACAGCGATTTCTCAAGCTGTAAGTTTTGTCTTCTGATGTCGTTGTTGTTTTTAAAAGCTTCATTGATGTATCCATCAAGTACTGTTTGGGCACCAGTATTTATAGTACTCAATACTGAGAAACTTAATGCGATAAACAACCTTCCTTTTGTGAATATTGAAAACATACTGAACAGTGTTAAGTAATGTGGCAAAAAAATATATAACAGTTGATTTTAAGTTTTTATCATTCTTAAGTATTCATTTATAGTCTTAGTGATAGCCTGGCTGATCTCTTCATCGCTCATATTCATCACTTTGAAACGGCAGCGTATGTCAAGTGAGATTAATCCATGCCCCATCGACCATATGGAAAGTGTAGCTATACTTACGTCTTCAAATCTTATTAACTTCTTTTCTATGCATTCTCCCACGCATTTTAGCAGGTAATCAAAACAGTTTTCGCTATTACGCCATTCATCTTTTTCTTCTACTGCGTTCATAGGGGCTTTGATGATGAACATAAGATCATACATCTCGGGATTATTGATCCCAAACCTTACATACGAATGGCAAATTTGTTCCAGGCGTTTTAGAGGATCTTCTGACGTAGCTTCCTTTTTGAACAATTCAAACATTTGGGTAAACGCTTCACCTTGCACATCATACAGCAGCTCATCTTTATCTTTATAATAGAGATATATTGTTGCCGGGCTATACTCAATTTTCTCAGCAATATTCCTGATAGAAGTTTTTTCAAATCCTTCTTCTAAAAACATAGAAATAGCTGCGTCAATTATATTTTTACGCATTTCCTGTTTGTCCCTTTCTTTTCTTTCAGTAATTCCCATATCGCTTAGTTCACAGTGCAAATTTAATGAACAGCGTTCATAATTTCAAAGTAATTTTAAATATTATTTTTAATGCACTATAAATATGTTGATTTACAGCGCATTAAAAATATTTTGTTATGCAGTTCTTTATTTCTTGGCTAAAATTACCTGACCTAAATGATATGCAAGATGATTAGTGCGATTGATAAGCACATTTAACCTATTGCGGTGGGGTTCTTTTGCAAAATCTTCTTCAGACACCTGGGTGTGCTTTTGAAACCACTCCTCCGCAGAAAGGCTATTAAATTTGTTTGTCAGCGTATTATTTGCATTATTCCAAAAGGTTTTTAATTCTTCTGCAGAAGGCAGATTTTCAACAGCTTTATCAGGCTTGTTAATGAATGCTTCATCAAGGTGTGTATATTGCCTTTCACCCAAACCAAGCAAAGGAAGCATTGCGTCATGTACGGCAGTCAGATGTCCAAGTACGTATGTTACCCTGTTCTTACCGGGAGCGATTTCCGTAGAGAGATGATTGTCAGGAACGCTATCTAAAAAAGAGTTTACTCTTTTTATATGCTGGTCCCATGCCTGTAATGCCATTTTTACAAATAGATCTTGTTCCATCAAAAAAAATTTATTGAGTTTAGAAATAGATGTCTAAGGTAGCCCTGAGATAATAGATAAGCTATCCTGCTTTCCTATGATCCGATAAATTAAAAACATATAGCGGGAAAAGCTTAAGGTAGCTTTTGGAGATATTTTCTTACAGTTTTGTAACGGGTAAGCCCAAAAATTAAATCAAGCAGAAAAGGCATTGAATGTAATGCTTTTTGCACCTTGTAATGAAATCTCATTTCCTTGTCTAAAGCCTGTCGTAATTTCTTCTCATACGACAATATGAAAACATCTCTGAAATCATTTTGTTTAAAACAGGTAACGGCTTGCTCTGCAGCTAATCTGCCGCTCAGCATGGCGTTGCCAATGCCATCACCACTAATAGGATCTATAAGTGAGGCAGCATCTCCGGTAAGCATAAACCCATCACCACACACTTGTACATGCCGCGAACCCAATGGTAAGCTATGCCCTTCCAATGTCCCGTTCAGTGTTGCATTTTTAAACTTTGCTGCAAGCTGTGGAGTGCATTCCAAAAAATCATAAAATGCTTTCTTGATATTTATTTTCCGATCTGCGATTTGTTGCGACAACATTCCAAACCCAACATTGGCTGAGCCATCATTAAAAGGGAATATCCATAAATAGCCAGGAAGAAATTCTTTGTTGATATAAATCTCGTTGGTTCCGGGTATTACATCTTCAATCCCGGTATAATAGGCACGTACAGCGCCGATATGATGTTTTCTATCTAATCTCCTGTCAGTTAATAGCTTCGCAGATACAGATTGTGCACCATCTGCACCAATAATTAATTTAGTCGTAAAAGATTTACCTGTTGCCGACTGGATAACAAATCCATCTTCAGTCCTTGTAATTTGCTTAATAGCTGTGTTCTGATATACTTCAGTATTTGTATGCTGTAAAACAAGAGAGAATAATAGACCGTCAAACTCCATGCGCGTACAAGTGTAGGCGTCTGTATTCCAGTTTATCGCAAATGATTTGCTGTCGTAAACAACCTCAGTTTGTTTAGTGAGTGTCTTTACCGGAAATTTCTCAAAAGCTGCAGCTAACTCACCTGATATTGTGGCTAGTACTTTTATGGCACGTGTAGGTATGGCATCTCCACATACCTTATCCCTGGGGAAAGATTCTTTCTCAATTAATGCGACTTTCAAACCTGAATTAGACAACGCCAATGCACTTGTGCATCCTGCCGGCCCGGCGCCAATTATAATAATATCAAATTCCAATATCGATAGTATAAAGGCAAATATATTAACTTCATACTAAGTAATTCTGCTATTAAAATTTTGTTTTTAAGGTTAATTAGGATCTATAATTAATTTGCCTGGTTGTAATTGTGATGATTGTTAATAGTGATAAGATAGTTATAACCGCCTGAAAATGCCCATTGCCATTGAAATAAGGATTATAATTAAATACTAATAACTTTATAATTACATTCTAATACACTTTAATTACAAGCAATAACGCATTATTTTATCTTTACATTCTAACGCTTTATCATCCTCATTTCTAACTATTAAGAAGGATAATTCAATTCCATGAAAAGATACTTTATTGCTTTTAATACATGGATAAGATAATTTTTAATGCTTCGGATCATATATGACCTGTGTAATAATGCAACCCTCTTTTTTACCGTGGTTGGGTTTTTTTGATTTAATAAGAAAGGCTGATGTTTTTGTTGTGTATGATCATGTGCAATTCGAAAAACAATCGTGGCAGCAACGTAACAGGATAAGGAATAAGCAGGGAGAAATGATGCTTATAATGCCTGTTAGGCATAATAATGGGTTGCAGAGAAAAATAAAAGATGTAGAAATAGATTTCTCAAGAAACATCTTTCGAAAACATCTGAATTCCATTCAGCTTTCTTATTCAAAAGCTAAAAATTTTGATATAATATATCCGCTGATCGAGACAATATTTTCAAAAAAATATACATATTTAATAGACCTGAATTTAGCTTTAATTGGACTCGGTATGGAATATCTTTCTATCAATAAAAAACTCCTTTTTAGCAGTGAGATGTGCGTAAAGGATGCAAGGTTGAAGCATTGGTAGATATATGCCAGAAGCTAAATGCAGATCATTATTTATCACCAAGAGGTTCCAAGCTATATATTGATGAAAACAATCTGTTTCCTTCAAATAACATTGAATTGGAATATCAAATTTTTAATCATCCGGTATATCCACAAATTGATTATGATAATTTTATAAGTCACTTGTCCTTTATTGACTATTTATTTAATGTAGATATTGAGAAAACAAAAAAATTCGATAAAGCAGGTGTGTACTAAGGCAATGGAGATTCCTTATGCTTTATTACAATAAATAGATATGTTTTTTTACTTTGAGAAAAAGCAATGCTGCTCCTGGCATTAAAATCGTAAGCTGGTTTTTCAAGGTTTAAATGATCCGATAATTCATCAATCAAGTTTACTCCATGCTGATAGTTATCTACGGGAAAACAATATGCATCCCCTCCCATCGCCTTATGCTTATTCTGACCTTCCTTGACATCATCAACAATAGAAATATCAAATTCGTGCTCACCCGCTAAAGCCCATAGCCCTCCATCAAATTGTGAAGAATCTCTGACATGGAATTTAATCTTACCAAGGACATCAAATACATCTAACATAAGAGTAAAGGTTTTTCTTAATGCTTAATGAAGAAATTATTTTCTCTCTTATTGGTACTTTTTATCTTCGAGTAAGATAACAATCAAAGGTATCACATTATAACAAAATTAAATGAATAACATTTAGATAACAGATGAGGTTAGAAAATCTTTATAAAAATCCTATTTAAAAAATAGTAAAAATCCTTGCTTTTGCAAGGATTTTATAACTATATCTATTGCCCTTCATAAGCCTGCTTAAGGCCTTGAATATCAAGTTTAATCATTTTCATCATTGCCTGCATTACCCTTTTTGCCTTTTCACGGTCCTTACTCTGTAATAACTCACCTAAAATATTGGGCACAATCTGCCAGGTGATACCAAATTTATCCGTAAGCCAGCCACATTGCTGTATTTGCCCACCTTCCCCTAGTTTTTCCCATAGATAGTCTACTTCCTCCTGTGTTTCACAATGTATAAAAAACGATACTGCAGGGGAGATTGGGAAAGCAGATCCGCCATTGAATGCTATATATTCCTGTCCATAAAGTTCAAAAGTTTTAGACAGGACCGTGCCATTCGGCATTGGGCCTGCCTCATTATAATACATTGTATCGGTGATCTTGGAATCTTTGATAATAGATGTGTAAAAGTTTGCTGCTTCATCAGCCTGGTTATTAAACCACAAGAATGGTGTTATCTTTTGCATGGTGTTCATCTTTTGTAAAACAAACTTACTTTCGATTACTGAATATAATGAGGTGTTTAAACGACATTTTAAAGGCAGATTGCGTCATTAATTATATAAAAACCGCTTCCATTATGGAAGCGGTCTAATCAATCAGCATGAAAAAAGAAACAACCTATCTAAATAAGCTTATTGTACTATTATTTTCCCTTTCATTACCTTATGAATTGCACAGTAATAATCTGTGTTTTCTTTAGCAACGATCAGGTAAGAGGCTCCGGATGCTAATGAAGACGAAGTCCACGCATGTGTTTTCTCTTCGGTAACACAATGCGCTACTATATCACGATTAACAAAAACAACTTCATCGCCTTTATTAACTGTTATTGTATCAGGAACAAATTTCATATCCTTTATCTCAACAGTATATACCTGGTATTTCTTTTCTACAGGCGCACTGCTCGCAGGTTGTTTTTTATTGTCTGACTCAGAAGAGCAGGCAGAGATAAAAAATACCAAAGCAAATAGTAAGTAGGCACCTGTTTTACTTCTTGCTATCATGTTTGCTATTTTCCTTTATAGTTTGCCTGAACCATTTCAGCATGGGCAAGATGCGCTTTGAATGTAGGAGCTGCTTTTTCTAAAAGGCCCTTCAATTCAGGATTTTGTGCTTGTGGTATCAGCGTTCCTCCTACTACCGAGATAACTGCTTTATGATATGCAACTTCATTATCTATATATGCTTTATTAAAAGCATTGCCGGATTTTGAGCGCAACATTTTCTTTGTTTTTTCTGAACCTTCCAGAAGCTTCTTACTCAAAGAATTATCCTTGGGTGTCACACCAAGTTTCTTTACCAATGCTACGGCCTGATCTATAATTGCCTGATGGTCATTCAGCATGGTCTGAGCAAATTCCAACACATCCTTATCCTTTGACTTTTCTTTTGCTATCTGAGCATACCCTATATCGATCTGGTTAGCCACAACAGCTACTTTAGCTATCTCAGGATCAGTAAGCTTCTGTGCATTAGCGTTTGTGAAGAACAAAAGCGAGCAGGCTGTAGTGGTTGCAATCCATGTTGCAAGGCGAGTAATTGTTTTCTTTTTCATCTTGTTTAGTGGTTTTAATGTCTATTAGAGTAAACAATCATGAAAAAGGTTACAGCTTTTCAAGAAAAATCTCAAAAAGCTGTATCAAATAAATCTCAATTCTTAATTGAGGAAGACTATTCCACTACTATCTTACTATTGTAAGTTTCTTTTTGATTGATAATCTTAAGAAGATAACAGCCTGGTACTGTATTTCTTAGCGTTATATTATTTTTCCCGGCGGTTAAATTCTGCTCCGATATTTTTCTACCACTATAATCGTAAACCATTAATAAAGATTGTCCGTCGGTAGCTGGTATATCAATATTAAAATTACCATTGCTAGGATTAGGCGAAATATGGATACCATTTTTTGCAAGAACACTTTGCACATCCATGGGCGGTATTTCTGTATAGCCTGTTGAGCATCTATCATCATATTTTGGTTTATAGAGATCACTACCTTTGGAAGTAATAGTACCATAAACGTCTAAAGATATATGGCCATGAAAAATGTCTCTTATCCAAATTGTAAAAAAGTGTCTGCCCCTCGTTACAAATAACGTCGTATCAACAGTTACCATTGAATCACATGTAAATTCTTCACGAACCGTCTTTGGACTAACAAATAGGTAATGATTATCCATTTTCACAGTATCAATGATATCATCTGCCATCATTTTCAAATCAAAGGTTAAGGAGTCACTATTGCACAGACCAAAACAACGCTCAAAAGCATATCCATCGTTTAATGAGTCAAATGCTGCGTTATTTTGGCCACCTCCCTCGCTATATACTGATAGCCATTGGCTAACACGATCTGATATTGGAGGAAAACATCCACCACCTTGAGAAAAATCACTCCAAAAATCCTTTGGAGGGTAGCCTAAAGTGCAAAGAATAAATGGGTTATCTCCGACATTTAAATATCGTCCGGTATAGGCAAACCCGGTCGACGGATCATAAGCCCTGGGATTGTATAGGGTACTAAGTGTTGAAACGATCCAGAAGGAATCAACGTTATTATTAGGTGTTGTATAGTAGGTATTACCACCATAACCACAACCGAATAATGTAGTATCGGATTCTTTATAGTTAACGCCCGTATTTAGCCATATTTTATTAGTAAGCAGTGTATCGGAAAGTGTACATGAAGGGTTAGGATTTCCTTCAGACTGGGCATTTGCAGTATTTATAAGACAAAATAATGCAGATACAAACGCATAAAAAAAAGAGTTAAGGTTCTTCATAAGAACATTTTAAGGGTTGGTTAATAAATGTTGTGCAAAATGGGCACTTTTTATTTAAAAAACAACAAACGTTATATATTTTATTAATAATAGTTTATTTACTATACATCACATATCCAAAAGCTTCGCTCATCTCCTTTCTCATTTTCTTACCGAACAAAAATCTCAATACATTCCAGGGAAATACTGAAGGAAATTTACGGCCAAGTTTTCTTGCCTCTTCTATCATATATACGTTCTCGCTCACTTTCCATCCATCACGTCCAAAAAACTGTAATGGGTTAGATTCAGTGAATTTAAATGGAGCATTTACAAGCATTTCCTTTACTGCCCGGGGCCGTTTACGCACACCATCACCCTGCCTGTAATCCTGTATCCAGAAATGGAATGCAGGTACCTGGTAAATGCTGTGAGACAATTTTGCAGCCTCATCATTAGAAAGATAAGGAATTACTCCTTCCGTGATCACTAATGCTTTTTTACTTTCAACATTTATTTTGGCAAATACTTCTTCTCTTGCTACGTCATCAGAAAGATTAACTGCAATACGCTGAAGCTTGCAAACAGGCTGTTCATTTTGCAGCACTTCGCTTTTATAATCAATAATGTTGGGGAAATCAAGCTCTATCCATTTCAGCTGTGCAGGCAATTTCATTCTGTATGGCCGTGTGTCCAGTCCTGCACCCAGATTCACCACTGTGTCTATACCCTTATCAATAGCTATCCCGATTAAACGGTCTATTGACTCCGTTCTAATAGCCATTACAAAAGTCATGATTTTTGCAAAGGCACGAGGTGTGGCGGCTACAATCTTATCTCCTCTTTCCCCTGCAAGCTTTTTGGCAAGTGTATCTTTAAATAAAGCGTCTTCGCGATCTGACTCCCTTGCTCTGAATGCTGCTACCCAAAGAGCGGTATCCTGCACATTATTGATTGTCCCTTCCATAATTCTTTTTTTAGATTTGCAAAGGTAATAGCAAAATGTATCTTAATAATTAAGCGTGGACTACTAATATGCTATCTCAACTATCGCCTTATAGGTAAATGGATTATCAGTATTATTTATCATAAACTGTGCAACATCTCCGCGCGAAATAGTAAGGCATTTTTTTAAAAAGCTATTGATTGCATAACGGTAATTACCTGTTATAGGTCCATCTGTCATTCTTGGTGGCCGCATGATCGTCCAGTTAATATCACTTTCTTTTATCAGCTTCTCCATTATCCGTTGATCAGCATAGCCATTCCCGAACAATTTCTGAACAACATATTTGGTAAGAAGCCTCACAAAAAAGGATTGCGCGGGACTAATCTCGATAGCTGCTGCCGAAATAAAGAATGCTCGTTTTACATTTTTCTTTTTCATTGCATTCAATAGATTCCTATTACCCTCAGAATATAAGGTAGTAGGCTTGTCCATTTTGTTTCCTATTGCTGATATCACCACCTGTATATTATTGAGTGCATCTTCATAGGTTTCAGGAAGCATTATATCGCCTTCTATTATTTTAAGATTGGGATGTGCAATCTGCAGATTTGCTTTATTACGCACCAGGGCAGTCACACAATGCCCAGCCTTTAGTGCCTCGCTTACTGTATTTTTTCCTATCCCTCCATTTGCACCAATTACTAAAATGTTGGGAGTATTGGATGTCATTTTGTTCTCCATATTTGTAGTTACTTAAGCATTTGATTTTTTTGATACTCTTGCCAGCAAATGCCACATGCTTATATGCATTACTAAAGGTGTTTTCATGAAAAAGCGTATTTCTCTGATAACTGCACGCGTCTTTAATCTTTTCTTACCTGTGTAATGTCTGTACATAACTTGCAAGCTGTTTTATTTCTGTTTCTGAAAGTGTATTCCTAAATGAGGGCATTCCATTTTTTCCATTGAATATCGTCCGTTCAACTGTCGCACTGTCCATTTTGCTTGTTTGCAGATTAGCTGCATTGCCGATTCCAGCACTACCATCCACACCATGACAAGAGCTGCATTTTGCTTCAAATAAAATCTCTCCGCTATTTTTTACTACAGGGCTACTGCTTTGTGTTTGATTCGTTTCTTCATGTGATGATGATGGTTCTGTGTTATTGGAACATGCCAGAATTGCAACCCAGAGAATTGGGATAGCTGCTATATGCTTATAATATTTGTACGATATCATAAAGTGATTTTTAGTTGAATTTGAAAACACTCAAAACAAAAATGATTATGAACAATGCCAACTGCGAAATATGAAATCGTCTGAGTCTAACTCTGATCTTTAATAATCTTGAGTCGATGTCATTTTCAGATGTTACTTCTGGTAAGATCTTTCTCAACTTCGCGCCCTGTCTCCTTCCTACAGTAAGTCCGTTAATAATGATAATTACTACCAAAGCAATTTTAATTCTAAACCATACCTGCTCTCCAAATACTCCATTTGTAATAGCCATCATACCTACTCCCGAAAGAATTAAGAGAATGACGCCTATACCAAACAATGCAGGAAGTTTTGACATGGCTGCATTGATCGCGAGACCCTCTTTCTTATCGCTTTTTAAATGTTTCCAGAACTGTTTAAAGAGTATGAAGTCCACTAATGTTACTCCTGCGAGCATGGTGAGACCAATAATGTGTAGTACCAGTGATGTGTGATATAATGTCTGCATGGAATAATAATTTACTACGTTATCGTATAATTTTTAACAAATGTAGTATAATTACGAAATAAACAAACCGTTTTAGAAATATTTATTTTACATTTACTACGTAATCGAATTAAATAATGGCAAATAAAACAGTGGAATTAGTGAATCAATGGGCTGCATTTGAGGAAAAACATCCTGGTGAGAACATTGAAGAATTTTGCAGGTATTACCTGGCACGCCAACAGCAAAAAAAGCTAAATGGCCCGCTCGTAGGTGGTGTAGTGCCTCACATATCTCAAGGCTTATTATTAAAAATAATTGGCAGGATACATAAGCTGAATACCAATTATGCCAATCTTGCCTTAAAGAGCACAGAGTTGAACCAAATAGAAGAGCTGGGTGTAATGCTAACTATAAAACAGGCAAAAAATCCTAAAAAAACAGAAGTGATCTATGCCAATTTATTTGAACTTTCGAGCGGAACTGATATGCTGGCACGCCTGAAGAAAAGAGGACTGATTAAGGAATATGGCGACAAGGAAGATAAACGTTCAAAAAGAATTGAACTTACTCAAAAAGGAGAAAAAGCTGTAGAAGAGTGTAAGGACAAAATCGTTAAAAATGCAACAATGATGATGTCTGATCTAACAAATGATGATATGGAGCTTTGTATCCAGCTCTTAAAAAATGTTGAAATAAAATTCTCATCCCTATGGCAAAAACATAAAGGAAAAGAATTTGATGATATTTACACCGAAGTAATGGATAAAAAACCGGGAGGGGGGCTAAGAGTTATAAGTAGTATCAATCGCTACGCCTTTACATAACGTTTGGTAAACAACACAATATCGCTCTGTTAGTTTTGCCAGACTGGCCTTTTGCTCTTCAGTTGCATCAGTATTAAGTTCAAAAGAGAGCCGGATATTTTTAAAACCGACAGGTACTTCTTTTGAAACTCCAAGTGTACCTTTAAAATCAAGATCACCTTCAGCCTTCACCACTCCACTTTTTATTTCTACCCCTATGGCTGTAGCTACTGCAGACAATGTAACACCAGCACAAGCGACTAACGCTTCAAGAAGCATATCACCAGAACATGCAAGCATTCCGGCGCCACCGGTAGCAGGATGAAGGCCGGCCTCCACCAATGCCCTGCCTATATCTACCTTGCAGGATATACCTTCTCCGATATTGCCTTGTGCTTTTAATGTAATAACTGCCGATTCAGGTTGTGATTTATATTTTTCCTTAAGAGGAGCTTGTAAATTTTTTAGTTCAGTAGCGTTCATAATTATCAGTTTTCTGGAATATCAAATATATGCATTTCAAAAAAACATAATGAATTGATAATATCAAAAACAAAGCCACTCGCAAAACGAATGGCTTTGAGTTCCTTTTTGTTTCAGACTACGACAAACCAATTATCTACGATCACGATGGTCACGATGATGACTGTGATGATAATGATGGTGTGGGTGATGATAATGATGCTGAGGAGCAGCTCCTGCAGCAATAGTTATCAGCGAGCATACTGTAAACGCAACAATTGCAATGGCCTTTTTCATATTCATGATTTTAGAAATAGTATTTCTAATTTCATGCCATCTAAAAAAAACAGAATGTTAAAACGATTTATTGCCCTTTACTCTTTTTCATGACTGGAATTGGAATGTTAAATATTAATTGTAAATATGTATTGTGATATCCATGTAGTGAAGCAGCTAAAATTTATGACTCCATTCGTTTATGGCAACAGTTGCATTAAATAGCAAAGAGGGCAGATGGGTGATGGTAGCAACCATTATTGCATCTGCTATGGCTTTTATCGATGGGACGGCACTCAATGTGGTGCTTCCGGCTTTGCAAAAAGGATTAAATGCTTCCGGAGCTGATCTGTTCTGGATATTGAATGCATATCTGCTAATGCTTGCATCTCTTATATTAATAGGAGGGTCGCTGGGAGATAAATTAGGCCGCAAGAAAGTTTACATGATTGGCATTTTTATTTTTATATGCGGCTCAGCTTTATGCGGCACTGCCTCTAATGTTATTTTGCTGATTACATTCAGAATATTGCAGGGTATAGGCGGGGCTCTAATGATACCCGGAAGCTTATCTCTTATATCTTCATCCATTAATGAAAATGAGCGGGGGAAAGCTATCGGCACCTGGTCATCCATAACAACAGTCGTTACTATTGGTGGCCCCATACTGGGTGGTGCATTGGCGGATGCAGGCTTATGGCGATACATCTTTTATATTAATGTTCCTATTGGTATAGCTGCTTTAATCATCCTATGGAAAAAAGTAAAAGAGATAAAAGATGAAAGCGACAATAAGTCTATTGATATTACAGGCGCATTAACTATAGCACTGGGGCTTGCCGCACTTACATTTGGTTTTTTGAGAATGCCCGGTGTTGGCTTTAACTGGGAAGTGGGTTTATCTATTGCAGGGGGGATACTATTACTGGCTGCATTTGTTTTTGTCGAAGATAAAAGCAAGCATCCTATGATGCCTTTGCATTTTTTCAGAAACCCGATATTCACAGGGGTTAATCTTCTAACCTTCTTTTTATATGCGGGGTTAGGGGCAGGTATGTTATTTCTATCTCTCAACCTTGTACAGGTGCAAGGCTACAGCCAGTTGCAATCAGGGCTTACCTTTTTACCATTTACGCTATTAATGATAACGCTTGCAAGACATGCCGGCACACTTGCAGATAAGTATGGACCGAAACTTTTTTTAATTGCGGGACCTGCAGTGGCAGGAATCGGTTTGCTAATTCTTGCTATGGTAAAACAAACCAATGGCACAAGCCAGTATTGGACAACTTTTTTCCCTGGCATACTCATCTTCGGACTTGGCATGTC
>DATNFP010000054.1:0-9475 GCA_035606335.1 Flavipsychrobacter sp.
GGATGATCTTTTTGTCAGCATAAGAATTCTATTTTTTATAGGTGAACGAATAAAAGAATGAGATAATGATGGCGTTGTTTGCAGCATAGATTGCTCTACAAGAAAATGGCCATATTTCACAGGTTCTGTTTGTATGGAGGCGTCTGCCTGGTATTCGTGCAATAGGAGAAGACGTTTATTGTAAATATATACCAGGGGATGGAACCAGAATACTATACGGGCTAACTGCATTAATAATAGGTCAATAAAATGAAGAAGCTTGCCATGCCGTTGTTCATGTGCCACAATTATTTGCCATTCGGCCTCACTGTATTGGCCCTTGCTTCCGGTGAAAATATACCTTCCCAAAGAGAACGGGCTATGGCCTTTATGTGTTTCAATAATTATCCATTTGCCTTCTTTTAGCTTGTTGCCATTTTTGTACAGGTTAAATATTTTGAGAGCTTCTATTATTAGCAGTATTGTACTAATGATAACTCCGGCCAGATATATATACTCCAGGTATTGTTGCCAATCTACTGTAGGAGTATTATTAGATGCCGTATTAGATATAGTTTGCCTGATAGCTGAAGTTTGCTCCACAGAGCGGCCTAATATGAAGGTATATTCAAACGTGCTGTTATGCCACGCAAAACCGGGAAGCACAATGCCTAATAAAAATGTGCTTAACAGATAGGCACGGTTATAACCATGATAGCTTTCATGCCTAAAGAAAATATCGAATGCTGCGAGGCTGAGCACCCATATTGCTGTCATATTTATAAGATATTGTAGCATGTTAATAGATTTTTAGTGATACAATAATTTTTACTTACTCTTTTTAGCGTTATTATCTAAATTCTTTAATAGCTCATTTAATTCTTTCAAATTAAGATCTTCACTTTGCACCAAAAAGCTGACAAGCTTTTTAGGAGAGCCTCCAAAATATTTTTCCATAAGGCTTTTTACACCATGCTTGGCATATTCTTCTTTTGATACGATAGGGAAGTACTCATAGGTTTTCCCGTATGCCTTATGATCTACAAATCCTTTTTTCTCCAGTATGCGCACTACAGACGATATAGTACTATGTGGCAGTTCGGGATCTCCTATCTTATCAATTATATCACGCACTACACAACGGTCCAATTGCCAGATAATTTGCATTACCTCTTCTTCTGCTTTTGTTAGTGATTGTAGCTGTTTATTTCGTTTCATAACGTAAATATACGTTAATAAACGTAAAAAGTCAAGAAGATAGTTAAAAAAATAAAAAGGGCGGTTATAGCCGCCCTTTACAATAAAATCGAAGTAATTATTTTTTAGTAAGCGCCATGCTAAGCACTTCATCCATTTCTGTTACATAATGGAACCTGACTCCTTTAATAAAGTCTTTGTTTATTTCTTCTACATCTTTTTCATTCTGACTACAGAGAATAATATCTTTTATACCAGCTCTTTTGGCTGCAAGCACTTTTTCTTTTATGCCACCTACAGGCAATACCAGCCCACGCAATGTTATTTCTCCTGTCATAGCAAGGTATGGCTTTACCTTGCGCCCTGTAAAGGCAGATGCCAACGAGGTGAGCATTGTAACACCGGCGCTTGGCCCATCTTTAGGCACTGCGCCTTCTGGTACATGTATATGGATGCTGGTATCTTCAAATCTTTCAACAGGAATATTATATTGCGAGGCATGTGCTTTCAGATAAGATAGAGCAGTGCTTGCACTCTCTTTCATTACATTGCCAAGATTACCTGTTAGCGTCAGCCCACCTTTCCCTTTAGAAAGGCTGGTCTCTATGAATAAAATATCACCACCCGCATAAGTCCACGCCAGGCCTACTGTTACGCCCGTAGGATGTCCTTTAGTGTAGATCTCATTATTAAAACGAGGTTTGCCAAGTACCTTCTCGATTTGCTCTATGGTTACTTGTGGCACTACTTTGTCATCCATAGCAACTTGTTTTGCAACGGATCTCATAATGGCAGCCAATACACGATCTAATTCACGAACACCTGATTCACGCGTATATTCCTGTATGATCTTATTGATCACTTTGTCATGAAAACGCAGAGGCACTTTGCTTAGGCCATGTAATTCTTTTTGCTTTGGCAGTAAGTGACGCTTTGCTATCTCAATTTTTTCCTCTGTAGAATACCCAGTAAGCTGTATGATTTCTAATCGATCGCGCAATGCGGGTTGAATATCACTGAGGCTGTTTGCAGTGGCAATAAATAATACCTTAGATAGATCGAACTCCAGTTCCAGGTAATTATCGTAGAATGAATTGTTTTGCTCCGGATCTAAAATTTCGAGTAACGCAGAGCTTGGATCTCCGCGAAAATCTTTTCCGATCTTATCAATTTCATCCAAAATAAAAACGGGATTTGCAGATTTTATTTTTCGCAGCGACTGTATGATACGTCCGGGCATTGCACCTATATATGTTTTGCGATGGCCGCGCAATTCACTTTCATCATGGAGACCACCGAGACTCAGGCGCACATATTTACGATGAATAGCATTTGCAATGCTACGTCCCAATGATGTCTTACCAATACCGGGAGGGCCGACAAAGCATAATATCGGAGATTTCATATCTCCTTTCAGTTTCAATACAGCAAGATATTCCAGTATGCGGTCTTTAATACGTTCCATACCGTAATGATCATCATCCAGGATCTTTTGAGCTTTTTTCAGATCATAGCTATCTTCGGTATAAGTACCCCATGGCAGATCCAGCAACAGATCAAGATGATTATAGATCACTGAATAATCCGGTGTGCTGGGGTGCATACGCTCCAGCTTTTCAATATTTTTTTGAAAAAGCTCTTTCGCTGCTTCTGTAAGCTTTACTCCTTCAGCACGTTTTTGCAGATCTCTTATTTCCCGCTCATTAGGATCACTGCCAAGCTCTTCGCGTATTGATTTAAGTTGTTGCTGAAGAAAATATTCACGCTGCTGGCGATCTATATCAGCTCTTGTTTTATTAGTGATCTCATTTTTAAGTTCTACTAATTGCAATTCTGATTGCAGCAATTGGAGAAGACGTTCAGCACGTGCCTTAATATTATTCTCTTCCAGCAGGCCTTGCTTATCTACAAGCTTGGCGTTTATGTTGGATGCAACAAAGTGCATCAAAAAAGACTGTTGCTCAATATTGCGAAGAACAAGACTGGCTTCATTGGGTAAATTCGGTGATTGTTGGGCTATACGCTCTGAATAATCTTTTATAGAAGAGATCATCGCGTCAAACTCAGCATCCTTTTGGGGAAATTCGTCATCCAGGTATTTTATCTGGGCTGTGTAGTAGGGATCAATTTGTGTGTATGCCTCAATATGAAAACGCATGCGGCCCATAATGAAGATGGTGGTATTGCCATCAGGCATTTTTATCTGTTTCACTACTTTGGCCAGCGTACCTACCTGATATATATCTTCAGGCATTGGGTCATCATTGTTGCTATCCTTTTGTGCAACAACTCCTATCCATTTACCATTTTTTTGTGCTTCACTGATTGCTTTTACTGATTTATCTCTTGCAACCGTTATCGGCAATACGACATTTGGAAAGAGCACTGTATTTCGCAATGCAATAATTGGCAGTTCTATAGGAAGGTTACCTTTTTCCTGTTCATCTAGCTCATCTTCCCCAAGAGGCACAATGGGCATAAACTCCATCTCCTGCTCAGACTGGCCAAAGAACATATCTAACTTAGATTTAATTTCAGACATTATGACAATATACTTCTAATTTTTATTAAAAGACAAAGTATGTACAAAGGTCAATACTTATGCCAAAACAACGAAATCTGAAATTTTAACAGTGATAGCTCTTTTAATATATTTGTGAATTAAATACACATCGATGAAATTAAATCGTAATTCTTTAAAATTGCTTACAGTAAGCCTGCTTTTGCCTTTTACTGTATTGGCACAGGACAAAAGTGACATGACACCTCCTAAGCCTGAACCGAGTCCTGTAAAGAAATTTTATGTAGGGAGTTCTTTAGACGGGGCAATTTTTTCAGTTTCTACTTTAACGAGTCCATTTAGCTCGAAGAAAACATCAACATTGCGGTTTAGCTACTTTATCAATATCGGAGTTACTTTCAATTACGATTTCACTAAGCACGTTGGTCTTTATACTGGAGTTGATCTGAAAAATATCGGCTTTATAGAGAAAGTAAAAGACAGTACCGTTAAACGTCGTACTTACAATCTTGGGATACCATTAGGTATAAAATTCGGCAACGTTGAGAATCACATGTATGGTTTCCTTGGTGGTGGTGTAGACTTCCCGATAAATTACAGAGAGAAGGGATTTGTAAAAAGAGGACACAAGGAGAAATTTAGTGAATGGTTTAGTGATCGTACTCCAGCTACAATGCCATATATATTTGCGGGAGTGTGCGTAAAGCCTGGTGTTACTATAAAACTGCAATACTATCTCAGTAACTATATGAATCCCGATTACACACTTAAAAATTCAACTGTAAAACCTTATGCAGGATATGATGTACATCCTATCTTACTGAGCTTAGGCATTCAATTACACTATAGTAAGAAAGACATGCACCATATGATGAAAAGAGATAAGGAAAAGAATGAGGATAAAGAATAATAATCATTTAAACGTAAAACAAAAAAGGTGGCAGTTGCCACCTTTTTTGTTTATAAAAATATTGATTAAAAAAATTATTTTAAAATGCTTGAAAGCCTTTCTTCAAGCGCGTCTCCTCTCAGATCTCTGTCTATGATCTTACCTGAAGGATCGATCAGGAAATTGGATGGAATAGATTCGATATCATAAACTCTTGCTGCAGAAGATTCCCAACCTTTTAGATCACTAACGTGAGTCCAGGTCAGATTATCTTTCTTGATAGCAGCAAGCCAGGCATTTTTATTATTGTCCAGCGACACGCTTAATATCACGAATTTTTTATCCTTATACTTATTATAGGCAGCTACAACATTCGGATTTTCTGCACGACACGGGCCACACCACGATGCCCAGAAATCAAGCAGCACGTATTTGCCTTTTAATGAAGAAAGCGAAACCATTTTTCCTTCAGGTGTAGGTAAGTTTAAATCAGGGGCAATAGCTCCGATCTCAGGACGGGATGAGGTAGTTGGTGGATTTAAGCTTGATGAAGCCTGGGCATAATAAGTTTCATAGTCCTTAATGATTTTTAGATTAGGAAACCTCCTGTCTAATCCTTGTACAAAGGCATTAAGGAAATCTTTTTCTGTCCTTATATTCAATATACGGGCAGCAAATATCGCGTTAGGAGCAAAATGAGTAGTGTCTGCATATTGCTCTACATACCTTGTAAAGCCGGTAACCATATCATCAAAATCCTTTTTTGCAGAAGTAAGGGCACTATCGTTACCCTTTGCCTTCATGCTATCCAGCACTATATGCATTGTATTGAAATCACGCAAATGCTCCCGTATTGCAAATAAAAAGTTTCGCAGGCTTAATGACGCAGAAGAACCATTTACATTGTAATTCTCAAGCATATTCCAATCTCCTGATACCTTTATATCCCCCTTATCTACCGATAACAAAATGAATTTATCTTGTTGAAATCTAAGACGATACAATCCTGGTTCGGGCGCTATGCCTGACAACTCAAAACTACCGGTTTCGCTTGTTTTGGTAGAGTCAATAACTGTTATTATATCGTTAGGGCTAATCTCATCCAATGTAACTTCCTGGCTGGGCATATTATTGATATTGCCGATAACAGTGAATTTGTTTTTGTTACTCGTACATGAAGCAAGCCAGAAAAGTGATACAGCAAGTAAAAAATATCCCGATAAAGATCTCATTTAATTAGTTTATGATTTTATGTCCGTTCTGCAAACCTAATTAATTATTTGCGTTACAATTGCGCGTAGATAACCTGACAGGAAATAAAATAAAAACTTTAACATAACTTAAAAAAATATATAACTTTGTCTCCTTATTGATAGTAAGATTAACTATAATGTAATGAAGTTTTAAGAATAGGTTATTGTTCGTGTTTTTCTTTTGCATCACATAAAAAATTGAGAATATGATAAATTCAAATTTATTTTCAACAGCTGATAGGGGATTTAAGCTAAAAAACGTGATATCTTATAAAGTGTTTGGCCTTAAGGCAATGGCTGAGGTTGCTAAAAGATTTGAGGCAGGTGCAGTTATATACAATTGCAAATTGCAATATGGTGGAGAAGTGGAAATAATGAAAGTGGAGGACAAGTGGATAGATATACAGACGGACGAATTTTCGTCATTAGCAAAATCATTAGGAGAAGGAATTGAGCAAATAGAAGCCTTGCCTAGTTGTTGATAAGATTATTGCTTATTTTCTTCTTTATTTTTTGAAGTCAGGTTCATTTTTTCATTGAATCTTTCCATCGAATTTAGCAGTAGCTCTTTGAACCAGTCGTCTTTGTTTATATTATCAGTATCATTATTGAACGCTGAAAAATTCAAAGAAAAGGTTTTGGTAAAATGCTGTATTAGGGACGATGTTTCAATGGAAGCGATACGTAGCATTTCAAAAATGATCCTTGATATTTCATCTATCAACGATTCAAGGCTTGCTTTGTCTTTTGTGATTAGTGCCGGGGTTACTTTAGGTAATATATCCGCAGATGACTTTTTTACAATTTCAAAGAGCTCATATTCAATATCAGCTGCCTTTTCATTTTTAATAAGAAACTCAAATGCGTTTGCATAAACAAATGAAAGGGCAAATTCCAGCAGACTTTGAAATTTTTCAGTAGGATTCAGACCACTATAAAAAAAAATAGAAAAATATTCTGTCAGGGGTTTTTGTTTTCTGTAATTCAGATATGTTTCATAATGAAGAAATAAAATGAGATAATCGGCTATTTTTATACCATACTCATCCAAATCCCGAAGAGTGATTTTGTTTAAAAACGGATATTCATCTTCCAAAAGAGTAAAGCATTCAGATACTTTTCCATTATCTAATAATGCTTTAGCAGATAAGTATAAATGCTTCAATAATATGCTTTTAAGGTTAACATTTGTAGGGATTAGGATTACAATAAATTCTTATTGATTTTAATTAAGATATAGATAGGAAGGATATTAATCCAAAGTTAAAGTAATTACTACATTAAAGAAAGAGGCTTTATATTTTTCTTTGAAATTCTTTTATATACATTTTTAATATGTGAAAGATAGCCTGATAATAATGGATAATAACAAAAAGATAGATGAATTATATATTCCATAATGAAAATATATGAGCAACTGTAAAAATTGGATAAGACTTTTGCCAGGCAATAAAATTGGTTGGTTTTATTGGCAAAATTTTCTTTTATATTAGGATAAAAAACTAACTTTTGGTTAATAAATATCCGGTCTGTCGTGGATAGCCCTTGATAAATGTAATTTGGGCTGGAAATTTGGACAAATAATTAGGTATAGGCATTATTCCTTGATATCAATTATTATTTATGGAATTTATAATTTACTTTTCCTGTTTTACTTTTGAATTTTAACTTTAGACTCTTACCTTTGCGCAAAATTTTACAAAACTTATTTTTATATAATTAGTCGTATGCCAAACGTTGGTAAAATAAAACAAATTATCGGGCCGGTTGTGGACGTGTATTTTAGTGGCGAAAATAAGCTGCCTGAAATTTACAGTGCACTTGAGATCACTCGCGAAAATGGCGACAAATTAGTGATGGAAGTACAGCAGCATCTTGGCGAAGACAGTGTACGCTGTGTGGCCATGGATGGTACTGAAGGCCTGGTACGTGGAACTGAAGTAGTGGATACAGGCAAAGCTATTGCAATGCCAACCGGCGAACAGATACATGGTCGCCTGTTTAACGTAACAGGTGATGCTATTGATGGTTTGCCAGCTACGTCTAAGGCAAATGGCGGTCGCCCTATACATGCTAAACCACCGAAATTTGAAGATTTAAGTACGGCTTCTGAAATACTTTTTACCGGTATTAAGGTAATCGACCTGATCGAGCCTTACGCAAAAGGTGGTAAGATCGGTCTGTTTGGTGGTGCTGGTGTGGGTAAAACAGTATTGATCCAGGAATTGATCAACAATATCGCAAAAGCTTATAGTGGTTTGTCAGTATTTGCCGGCGTGGGTGAACGTACCCGTGAAGGTAATGACCTGATGCGTGAAATGATTGAAGCCGGTATCGTAAAATATGGTGATAAGTTCAAGCACAGCATGGAAGAAGGTGGTTGGGATCTGTCTTCAGTAGATATGGATGAGTTGAAGAAATCTCAGGCAACTTTCGTATTCGGACAGATGAACGAACCGCCGGGTGCCCGCGCTCGTGTGGCTCTTTCCGGTTTGACAATCGCCGAATATTTCCGTGATGGAGATGGTACTGGTAAAGGGAAAGACATTCTGTTCTTCGTAGATAACATCTTCCGTTTCACCCAGGCTGGTTCTGAAGTGTCTGCATTGTTGGGTCGTATGCCATCTGCGGTGGGTTATCAGCCTACTCTGGCCACTGAAATGGGATTGATGCAGGAACGTATCACATCTACCCGCAACGGTTCTATTACATCTGTACAGGCTGTATATGTACCTGCGGATGACTTAACTGATCCGGCTCCGGCAACTACGTTTGCCCACCTTGATGCGACAACTGTACTTGACCGTAAGATTGCCGACCTTGGTATCTATCCTGCGGTTAACCCATTGGAATCTACTTCACGTATCCTTTCTCCTGCTATTGTTGGTGAAGCCCACTACAATTGTGCTAACAGGGTAAAACTTATACTACAACGTTATAAGGAACTACAGGATATCATCGCTATCCTTGGTATGGATGAATTGAGTGAAGATGATAAACTGACGGTAGGTCGTGCACGTCGTGTTCAGCGCTTCTTGTCTCAGCCATTCCACGTTGCTGAAGCATTTACGGGCCTTAAAGGTGTGTTAGTACCGATTGAAGAAACGATCCGTGGCTTTAACATGATTATGGACGGTGAAGTGGATGAATACCCTGAAGCAGCATTCAACCTTGTAGGTAATATTGATGATGCTATCGCCAAAGGTAAAAAGCTGTTGGAACAAGCTAAAAACTAATTTTATTGCTGCAACATTAAAAAGTGCCGCAATCGATAACTAAAATAGTTCAATGCATTTAGATATATTGACCCCCGAACATAAAGTGTATAGCGGTAATGTGTATGGGATACAGTTGCCGGGCATAGAGGGCTCTTTTGAGATACTCGATAGGCATGCTGCGATGATCGCTACGCTCGGAAAGGGAAAAATGAAAATATTGAAAGATAAAAATCAGACAGAAACGTATGAAATTTCTACAGGTTTTGTAGAGGTGCTTGACAACAAGGCCACGGTGCTTATAGAAAGCGCTACGGCTGTAAGCTAAAATTTGTGTTTGCAATTTGATTGACCGGGTGCATGCTTGTATCCGGTTTTTTTATTGCAATAAAGAAATATCATTGTTTTTAGTTTTGACTTT
>DATNFP010000055.1:0-14065 GCA_035606335.1 Flavipsychrobacter sp.
GTATGCATCTATTTTCTTTTTATTATTCCTCAGCTTACTAAGTATGTTTTTATCAAACCGATTTGCAGGAGCCTCTTTATCACATTTAGCAAACTGGTAATGCAGTTGCCCATTGCCTATAAACACATTTATTCCATTGCCGGAAAGTTTATACTGGATATCCTTACGTTGATGATGATGTTGATCAGTTATCTGTCCTTTATTTTCAATAAATACTAACGGAGATTTTTGTTGCAGGCTTTTAGTATTCAAACTTTCGTCATTACGAGCAATCGCAAGAAATGGGAATACAAAACAAATTGTAAAAAGCAGCAGGTAAGTTTTCTTCATAAGGGAATTAGGATTATCTAAAGAAGACAGCAATACTACAAAAAAGGTTGGCGCTTATAACCTATTACTACAAATTAATAAATCCAAGCTCTTCATCTTCCCCAAATGCTTCTTTTACACGTTCCACATGTGTATCAGTGAGTATCACCTGTCCAAAACCTGCACCATGGATAATAGATAGCAATGCTTCCATGCGATTTTGATCAAGCTTTTCAAAAATATCGTCGAGCAATAGTATTGGTAAATGTCCTAATTCCATATTCAGGTATGCATATTGTGCCAATTTCATAGCAAATAGAAAACTTTTCTTTTGCCCTTGTGAACCAAATTGTTTTAGCGATATTTCATTCAGGATTAAATTCCAGTCATCTTTATGTATGCCTCGTAGGGTACGTTGATATCGCAGATCATTTTGCAACCCTTCTTCAAGCCATTTATTAATCGGCTTTTTTAACAGATCACTTTCATATATCACACAAATTGTCTCTCTACCACCCGATAATTGTTCATAATAATTTTGAAGCAACGGCAAAAAACGTGCTATAAATATGCTTCTTCGCTCATAGATATAGTCGCCATCTGCTGATAACTGTTCATTATAATATTCCAGTTCTGTACTGTTTGCCGGAGGGTTATTGCTATATAGCTTCAGCCACGCATTACGCTGCTGTAATACTCGCTGATAATGCATTAATCTTTCCAGGTATTCTTTATCTGTTTGGCTTAGTATGCTATCCACCCACTTTCTTCTCAGCTCACTGCCATCATTCACCAGCTCCATATCATCAGGGGCTATCATCACAGCAGCATATTTACCTATATGGTCTGTCACCTTCTCATATTCTGCGCCATTGCTAAAAACTTCCTTTTTCCCTTGCCGCCATTTACATATAATGGTTTCTTCCTTATTGTTGAGATCAAAAATTCCTTCTACTCTAAAACCCTCCGTGCCGTTTTTAACACTATTTTGTTGATATGCACTAAAATAGCTTTTGGTATAGCACAGGTAGTATACCGCATCCAATAGGCTCGTTTTCCCACTGCCGTTTGGCCCTGTTATACACGTAACAGGTGCTGTAAAAGCAAAAGTTGCCGAAGAATAATTACGGAACTGAACTAATGTTATTTTTTTTATAGTGTTCAACTGGGAAATTGGGAACAAAAGTTTTTATAAATTCGCACAAATTTAGACAAACGTGCAGACACCTTTCGGAAAAGAAACATATTTATATTGGTATGAGATTATGCTGCTGCTGCGCCGCTTCGAAGAAAAAGCAGGCCAATTGTATGGTATGCAGAAGATTCGTGGGTTTTGTCATTTATATATAGGGCAGGAAGCTGTTGCTGCAGGCATTATGACGGCAATAAGGGACGATGATAATCTTATCACAGCTTATCGCGACCATGGTCTTGCTATAGCAAAAGGCATTCCGGCAAAAGAATGTATGGCCGAACTATATGGTAAAGCTACCGGCTGTACCAAAGGCAAAGGTGGTAGCATGCACTTTTTCTCTAAAGAAAAGCGCTTTTTTGGCGGTCATGGTATTGTAGGTGGTCAGATCGGCCTCGGTGCAGGGATTGCTTTTGCTGAACAATATCAGGGTACAGACAGGGTTACACTATGTATGTTTGGCGATGGTGCTGCACGCCAGGGTATGCTTCACGAAACACTGAATATGGCTGTGCTATGGCAGCTGCCGGTTGTATTTATATGCGAGAATAATCACTACGCAATGGGTACATCTGTGGAACGTACTTCAAAAGTTTTGGATATTGCAAGCATGGCCGACGCTTATGATCTTCCTGGTGATTCCGTGAATGGTATGAGTTGCGAAGATGTCCATAAAGGCATAGAACGTGCCGTTCGCCGCGCCCGTGAAAAAGGTGGCCCTACTTTCCTCGAAGTAAAGACATACCGTTATCGTGGCCATTCAATGAGCGACCCTGCTAAATACAGAACCAAAGAAGAATTAGAAGAATATAAAGAACAGGATCCCATCAACTCTGTATTAAAAACTATAACTGATAATAAATGGGCAACTGAAGACCAAATAGAGCAAATAAATGAAAAAGTTCGCCTGGAGATAGAAGAGGCAGTAAAATTTGCAGAGGAAAGTCCTTATCCTGATGATAGTGAGTTATACAAGGATATATATGTAGAAAATGGCTATCCTTTTATTACCGACTAAAAATTTCGTACGTTTAAAACAACATAACTATTATTTTTACCACAATTATGGCAAATAGAGCAAGAACTAAACCAGGTGAAGAAAGAATAAAAGTGAAGCAAACTAACGCACTTGAGAACCTGGAAGTTATTTATGAAAAAAACAAAAAACCGATTAATACCATCGTTACTATCGTATTGATAGCTGTTGTCGTTGTGTTTGGTTATTTTAGATTATACCTCGCTCCCCGCGATGAAAAAGCCGGTACTGCAATATCATTTGCACAACGTTATTTCCAGGCCGATTCATTGGATAAGGCATTAAATGGTGATGGCCAGCATCTGGGCTTTTTAAGAGTAGAAAAAAAGTATAGTGGTACCAAGATTGCCAATCTTTGTCGTTATTATTCTGGCATTTGCTACCTGCATTTACAGGATTTCAATAACGCTATTAAGCAATTAAAAGATTTCGACGGTAAAGGCACTTTGCTTGCTTACGCAGCATGGGGGGCAATGGGAGATGCCTACATGGAAATGGGACAAACGAAAAAAGGGATTGAATTTTATTCAAAAGCGGCAGCTAATAAGGATGATATGATCCTTACTCCTACTTACCTCTACCGCGAAGGTATTGCTTACGAAAAAGATAATCAGCCCGAAGAAGCTAAGAAAGCATATATGCGCCTGCGCGACGAATATCCGCAAAGCATGGAAGCACGCGATATAGATCGTACCCTTGCCCGTCTTGGAGTTCTTGATTAATATTTTTCAATCTTTTTATTTATACTTCCCCTTTTTACCTTTGGTGTTAAAGGGGATTTTTATTTATGGCACAATCACAAGATAGCACGTCATTACTCGAAACTACGGCGATAAAACAATTGAAGCGTTCAAGACTTGCCATTGTTTATACAGAATGGAATGAGAAAATAGTAAATGAGTTATTGAAAGGATGCGAAAAAACAGTTGCTGGATTTGATGCAAAAATAGTTAGCAAAATAGTTGTCCCCGGCTGTTTTGAATTGCCATTTGCATGTAAGCAGCTTTGGGAAAATTCAGCAGTGAAAAAAAATGCACCTGAGGCAATTATTGCCTTTGGTGCTGTGATACGCGGTGGTACTCCACATTTTGAGTATGTATGCAAGGCTGTAACCGAAGGTATTTTACAATTAAATCTCTTATTACCTGTACCTGTTATCTTTGGTGTGCTTACTCTTGATAATGAGCAACAGGCATGGGAACGTCTTGGCGGAGAACATGGTCATAAGGGGGAAGAAGCTGCGATCTCTGCTTTGAAAATGATTAGGAACAGTAGAATGATAACACAGAAAAAAAGATTACAATGACCGATGTGCAGCTCTTTATTCCATGTTTTGTAGACCAGTTATATCCGCAAACAGGAATGAATATGGTAAAAGTGTTGGAGAAGCTTGGATGCAAAGTTCATTATAATGCAAAGCAGACTTGCTGCGGCCAACCGGCTTTTAATGCGGGCTACTGGGATGATGCAAAGGCAGTTGCAAAAAAATATTTACACGATTTTGATAACGAGGGATACATTGTTGGTCCAAGTGGCTCATGCACCGGATTTGTACGGAATTATTATGGTAAAATGTTCGATAATAGCGCCGAACACAATCTTAGTAACAAGATAAAGGGGAAAATGTATGAGTTTACAGAGTTCCTCGTGAATGTGCTGCATGTAAATGATGTTGGTGCTGTTCTTAGCGGCAAAGCTACTTATCACGATGCCTGTGGTGCATTGCGCGAATGTGGTATAAGATCAGAACCACGGAAACTATTGCAGCATGTAAAAGGCCTGGAAATGATTGAAATGAAAGAATGTGAAACCTGCTGTGGCTTTGGTGGGACTTTCGCGGTAAAATATGAACCTATCTCTATCGGCATGGCACAAACCAAAGTGCAAAGTGCGCTTGAGACCGGTGCAAAATATATGATATCTACCGATATCTCGTGCATGATGCACATACAAGGCTATATTGATAAAAATAACTTGCCAATTGAGACAATGCACATTGCAGATGTGCTCGCCAGCGGATGGTAATTGTGAGCCTTATCTTCTGATTAATTTAAAAGCAATTTTCCTGCCCATCTTTTGCCTGATAGCAAGGTTTTGCCAGCATCTTGCCATGTTTTCCAGTAAGGGAATTGTATCGCTTCCTCCAAAGTCATGACAATCTGCAAACCCCAGGTCCTTAGCCAGAAATTTTGCTATTTCCTTACCCATCATGCTATCGCCAGCAACAAACATATCAATAGCTTCCTCTTCATATCCTGGATTCAGCAGGTTTTCGTAACCTGTACAGTTAAAGCACTTTACCACATGTGGTGTCCCTGTGATTGCTTTTATTGCATTTACCGTATTCGAATATTCGGTTGTTTTTTTAGGAGCGGCACATGCATCTATTATTACCTTTTTACGTACATCGTTTAACAAATAGGCAATCTTGCGCACGTCATCGGCAGGTGCCGTGATAATAATAATATCAGCTATGTTTGCTGCCGTTTCAATGCTTGTAACATTAATGTTTTCAAATTCGTCCAGCAGGATGTCTAACTTACTGGTGTCATCATCTTCTGTAACTCCAATATAAATTTCATGTCCTGCAAATGCTAATCCCTGAGCTAAAGCTTCGCATACCTTACATAAGCCAATGATAGCGACATTCATTGACGCAAACTTTCTGTAACCCATTGTTATTGGTTATTTTTAAAATTATTAATAATGGTAGGCAGAGCTTAGCTAATAAAAAAGGACAAATACTCGCGTATTTACCTATATTTTCGATGGGATAAGGACCTATTGGTGAGTAAATTTCAATAGTATTTTCTACATAAACAATACCAGATTTCACTCCTGTTCGCAACTAAATTTTCTCGTTCAAAACTCAAAATGAGATTTTTCTTTTAACCAATTGTTGCGTCTGCTGATACATATTCTTGCATTGTTTAATTAAAGAAATATATAAATATGTTAATGACTTGTTAATGGCTTCCCGGCAATAAAAAAGGATGATTAGTAGTGCTAATCATCCCCCGAATATCTCTTTAAAATTTATAAAGTTTATATCTACAAGTACATCCTAAATCATCTTAAAAATCGTCCTATGACGATTACGAAAGCTTAACGTCTACAAGTACCTTATCAAAACCGTATGCTTTTGATACCGGGCAGTTAGCCTTTGCATCTTCTGCATATTCTTTGAATTTTTCTTCGCTTATATTGGGTATTTTACCTTTTACGCTCAATTCACTTTTTGTGATGGTGCCGTTATCGAGCGTAATATCACATCTTGTTTCAAGCTCATCCGGAGTATATCCGGCTTCGCCGAGCACAAAGGTCAGCTTCATTGTAAAACAACCTGCATGAGCTGCAGCCATTAGCTCTTCAGGATTAGTGCCTATACCATCTGCAAAACGGCTACTAAAAGAGTATTGCGTATTATCCAATACTTTACTTTGTGTTGTCAGGTGCCCGCTACCTTCTTTTCCTGAACCATTCCATACTGCTATTGCATTACGTTTCATGATAAATCTTTTTTGGTTAAATAATTCATCGCAAAGTTAATGATCCCCCCATAGTGAAATCAATTATTCTCTACTATTTAATTAATATTTCATCCTGCGCATTATTTACATATCCACATTAATATTTATTTCATGCAATTATAAAATACACTTTTAAAACCCATGTCTTTATATACCTTTGCATTCCATTTCCTTTTTTACACATGCAGCCTACAGTTAAGATCTTTTCCGGTACAAGCTCAATGTATCTGGCCGAAAACATTGCCAAAAGGTTCGGCGTTCCATTAGGTAAAATAGATATTCTCAAATTTAGTGACGGGGAGTTTCAACCGGTATTTCAGGAGTCTATTCGTGGCGATTATGTTTTCCTGGTACAGTCTACGTTCTCTCCCTCAGACAACCTGATGGAGTTATTAATGATGATAGATGCAGCCCGTCGTGCTTCTGCCGGTTACATTACTGCAGTTATTCCATATTTTGGATATGCTCGCCAGGATCGTAAAGACAAACCTCGCGTATCTATAGCTTCAAAGTTAGTAGCCAACCTGCTTACAAAGGCAGGCGCTGATCGTGTAATGACAATGGACTTACATGCCCCACAGATACAAGGTTTTTTTGATATACCGGTGGATCACCTGGATGCATCCGCTATTTTTATCCCTTACATTGAAAATCTTAAGATAGAAAACCTTATCTTTGCGTCCCCCGACGTGGGCAGTACCAATCGCGTACGTGAAGTTGCCAAGTATTTTGAAGTGGATATGGTTATTTGTGACAAGCAACGCAAACGCGCAAACGAGATTGCAGCCATGACGGTAATAGGTGATGTTTCAGGTCGCAACGTAGTGTTGATAGATGATATATGTGATACGGCAGGTACTTTAAGCAAATCTGCAGGAATATTAAAGGAACGAGGTGCACTATCAGTGCGTGCTTTTTGTACCCATCCTGTATTAAGCGGGAATGCTTATGAAAATATAGAGAAATCAGAGCTGGAAGAATTAGTTGTTTGCGATACTATACCACTTAAAAAACAAAGTTCTAAAATAAGAGTATTACCAACGTCTGAGCTTTTTGCTGTAGCCATTCGTAATACTTTTGAGAACAAATCAATTAGCTCTTTATTTATTCATAGCCACAGAAAGTAATAGTGGTTATATAAAATATTTTAAACGACTGTTTATACAACAAAATCCGTCCGGCTTGTAGCCGTAAACCTTAATTATTAAAAAAGCAATTTTCAACGTCCGTATGTTCGACGGATATCACGAACGGCGCTGAAAAACAAAAAACACTTAAAAATGAAAAGTGTAAAAATTGAAGGTAAAAGCAGAAGCGAACATGGCAAAAGAGCTACGCGCCAGCTTCGTTCTGAAGGTAACGTTCCGGGTGTAATTTATGGCGGAAACGAACCAGTACATTTTAGTGCACCGATCATGTCCTTTCGTCCATTGGTGTACACTCCTGATTTCCAATTGGCAGAACTGACTGTTGATGGTAAGGAATATCATTGCATTCTTAAAGATCTGCAATTTGATGTAGTAACCGATGAACTGGCACACATTGACTTTCTTCAACTTATTGAAGACAGAAAGATTGTTGCCGAATTGCCTCTAAAATTCGTTGGTCAGCCCCAGGGTGTAAAAGACGGTGGTCGTATGGTGGTTAAAATGAAATCACTCAAAGTGCGCACATTGCCCAAACATCTGGTAGAAACTATCGAAGTGAATACTGACGACCTGCTTATAGGCGGTAATATTCGTGTACAAGATGTAAAAGCTGATAATATGGAAATACTGAATTCACCTCGTATTCCTGTTGCATCAGTTGTTACAACACGTGCTTTACGTCAGGCTGAAAGTGAAACAGCTGCTCCTGCTGCAAAAGCAGCAACACCGGCTGCCGCTCCTGCAAAAGCAACTCCTGCAAAAAAATAATACAATTCTTTTTATTTATTGGCTCCTGCTCATGCAGGAGCTTTTTTTATGCCCTTAACTGTCATTTAAGTTGATTATAATTAACTTAAAAATTAATTTTATTGAACAAATACTAAATTTTATTAAAAAACATTTTACTTTTATCAACAATGACAAAACATTTACCATATCTCTGTCCCGCTTGCGATGCTCCCTTAAAAGTGAAAACACTTCGATGTGAGCATTGCGAAACTGAGATTACGGGTATATATGAGCTCCCGATGTTAGCCAGGTTCTCTCAACAGGAGCAAGAGTTTATTATCGACTTCGTAAAAAGCAGCGGCAGCCTCAAGATCATGGCGCAAAAGCTTGGCCTCAGCTACCCTACCGTTCGGAATATGTTAGATGACCTCATTCAGAAAATAGAAAAAAACGAACACCCAAAAACATCTAAATGAAAAAATGGCTATTTAATCCATTCACATTTGTTGCAGGATTTAAATCTTTAGTGCTCGGATTCATATTCATGTTTGCTACAGGCATAATTGCATACTATAGCAATACTCATTTCGATGGCATTCTGCACATGAATTCAATAGGCTTTTACTCTATCTGGCTCAACATATCAGAACAATTCTTAGGTTGGGCCTGTGCTGTTTTAATATTTTATATTACGGGGCTGATCTTGTCAAGATCACACATTCGTTTTATAGACGTAGCAGGCACAATGGCCTTATCGAGATGGCCGTTTATCATAGTAGCATTTTTAGGTTTTATGGATACCACACCGGTCAGGTCTATAAAAGATATTCACTCTACTATCATTATAAAAGCTCTGGTAGACCTTCCTTTTATGGTGTGGGTAGTTGTTTTAATGTACAATGCGTTTTCTGTGTCATGCAATGTAAAAAAACAAAAAGCAATAATAGGATTTATTATCGCTCTATTGGCTGCACATTTTTTATCATACGTAGTCACACATCAGGTATACAATCATTTCAGATAGCACAATTCTAATAATTCAATATGAAAAAAACTTTTCTAATTCTTGCTCTTCTTACCAACACAGTAATGGTTTTCGCGCAAACCGAACCTGCAAATTATAAAGCAGCTATGAACAATTTCAAAACATACTATAACGACCAGCAGCCGGATAGTATTTTCAATATGTTTTCGCCTAAAGTGCAAGGTATATCCCCACTTGACAAGACAAAGGAAATGGTTACTCAGTTGAACAGCCAGTTAGGTAAAATATCAACTACTGAATTTATAACACAGAAAGAGAATACAGCCATATATAAAACTACATTCGATAAAGCAGTATTGTCTCTATTACTAACACTAAACAGCGATAATAAAATTGATGGCATATTCTTCAAACCATATAAAGATGAAAAAGAAATTCCAATCCTGGAAGCTCCAAACAGCTCACCATATGTATATCATGCTCCCGATGGCGATATAAAAGGCACTCTCGTATTGCCAAACGGAACAAAAAGAATACCTGTTGTATTAATAATAGCAGGCTCAGGCCCAACAGATAGAAATGGCAACTCTCCACTCGGTGTTAGTGGAAATACCTACTTGATGATAGCCGACTCCTTGCAAAAACATGGTATCGCTTCTGTACGTTATGACAAACGTAACATTGGTGAAAGCACAGGTTTTAAATCTGAAGAAAATACTTCTTTTGAAGACATGATCAACGATGCTGAAGGTTTAATCAAAAAATTAAAAGCTGATCCTCGTTTTTCAGAAGTCATTGTTTTAGGTCATAGCGAGGGCTCATTGATTGGTATGGTAGCAGCAGAGCATACAAAAGCAAATGCATTTATATCTGTATCTGGCGCAGGTCGTCCTCTTGACGAAGTAATTATGGAACAACTGAAAGCGCAATCCGAAGATATCCAGAAAGAATCATCTACAATAATGGACAGCTTAAAGAAAGGCTCTACAGTAAAAAATGTTGATCCAAAACTTGATGCTTTATTCAGGTCAAGTGTTCAGCCATATTTGATATCTCTTTTCAAATACGATCCGGCTAAAGAAATTAAAAAGCTACACATGCCTGTTCTCATCGTACAAGGCACTACTGACATACAAGTAAGTGTATCTGACGCCGAAGACTTACACAAGGCCAATCCCAAAGCCACATTTAAATTAATAGATGGTATGAACCATGTATTAAAACAAGCTCCTTTGGATAGACAACAGAATATGGCTACCTACTCTGATCCAAACCTGCCATTAGATGCCCAGCTTGTAACGTCTATAAAAGACTTTATCCTTAAAACAAAGAAATAATTTCGGCAAGCTATCTTTGCCAACATGAAATTTCTGATTGTAGGTCTTGGCAACATAGGGCCTGAATATGATGCTACCCGTCATAACATAGGTTTCGAAGTAGCAGATGCTTTGGTAATAAAGAATAATGGCACTTATAAACTGGATAGGCATGCTTATATGTCCGAAGTAAAATGGAAAGGCAAAACGTTCATAGTGATAAAGCCTACCACCTATATGAACCTCAGCGGCAAGGCTGTAAAATACTGGATGGATAAAGAGAATATACCTGTCGAAAATATGTTGGTGATCGTAGACGACTTGGCCTTACCTATAGAAACATTACGCCTCCGTTCAAGTGGCAGCGATGCCGGGCATAACGGGTTAAAGAATATTAACCTCATTTTACAAACCGATAAATATCCGCGCCTCCGTTTCGGTATAGGAAATGATTTTCCGAAAGGCCGCCAGGTAGATTTTGTATTAGGCAGATGGACAAAAGAAGAATTGCCAATAGTAAAAGACAAGATCCTCAAAAGCATAGATATCATTGAGAGCTTTGCTGCACAAGGCATAGAAAAAACAATGAACATCTTCAATAAATAATAAAGCTCTGGTTAAAATAAAAAACTGCGATGTTCATACACCGCAGTTTTTATTTGTAGAAACTTAATATTATTCTCCCAGGAATGGATATTTAAAATCCGTCACAGGCACTAACGTTTCTTTTATAGACCTTGCACTCAACCAGCGATACAGGTTCAATATTGAACCGGCTTTATCGTTTGTACCAGATGCACGCGCGCCACCAAATGGCTGCTGACCTACTACTGCGCCTGTTGGTTTGTCATTGATATAAAAATTACCGGCGCTATTCACAAATCGTTTTGTCATTAGCTCTATAGCATATCTGTCTTGCGCAAATATGGCTCCTGTCAACGCGTATGGAGATGTTTTATCTACCACATCCATCATTTCTATCCAGTTATCCGCATCGTATTCATATATGGTAAGTACCGGGCCAAACAGCTCCTCACACATCGTTACATAATATGGGTCTTTAGCTACTATCACAGTCGGCTCTATAAAATACCCTTTCGATTTATCATATTTACCGCCTATTATTATTTCAGCTTTACCGTTGCTGTTTTTTACTCCATCTATGTATTTTGCCAGGCTGTCAAACGACTTTTCGTCTATCACAGCATTAATGAAGTTGCCGAAATCATCTACTACTCCCATCTTCATTTCGCTGAGAGCTCCCGCCAGTTTTTCTTCTATCACATCTGCCAGGTTCGATGGCAGATAAGCGCGTGAAGCAGCGGAGCATTTTTGTCCCTGGTATTCAAAAGCGCCTCGTGCCAGGCCTGTTGCTACTGCATCAGTATCAGCGCTCGGATGCACGAATACAAAATCCTTTCCGCCTGTCTCCCCTACTATGCGTGGGTAAGATTTGTATTTTGCAATATTTTCGCCTATGCTCTTCCACATGCTTTGAAATACACCTGTAGAGCCGGTGAAATGCACACCACCAAAATCAGGATGTTTGTAACATATCTCTCCTACCATTGGTCCCGGAGGATAGATCAGGTTAATGACACCATCCGGTAATCCTGCTTCCAGCAATATTTCCATAAATACGCTGGCAGAATATACCTGTGTATTAGCTGGTTTCCATACTACTACGTTACCGCACATTGCCGGTGCTGTAGGCAGGTTACCACCTATCGCTGAGAAATTAAAAGGTGTTACAGCCAGTATAAATCCTTCCAGCGGGCGATATTCCATACGGTTATGCACGCCTTGCGGTGAGATCGGTTGTCCCTGGTATATCTGGCTAAGGAAATGTACATTAAAGCGAAGGAAATCTATCAATTCACATGCACTATCTATTTCTGCCTGGTAAGCGTTTTTGCTTTGTCCCAGCATGGTAGCAGCGTTCATTCTAAAACGGTATTTTGTTGCCAGCAGTTCGGCAGCTTTCAGGAAAATGCCTGCGCGATGTTCCCAGCTTGTTTCCGACCAGCTTTTGTGTGCCTTCATGGCAGCCTCTATAGCCATGTTCACATGCGTTTCATCGCTTGCGTGAAAATACCCCAGCAAGTGGCTGTGCTCATGTGGCGGATGTATCTCTTTTCTGTCATTACTACGCACCTCCTTTCCGTCTATATACATCGGTATATCCCGTTCTTCTTCTTTCAGTGCGGCAATTGCTTTTTTCAGCGCTTTGCGTTCGGGGGTATGAGGAGCATAGCTTAATACAGGCTCATTCTTTGGCTCGGCAAAATGGAAATATCCGTTATGCATGAAGTAATATTTTTTATAAGAGACGCAAAGGTATGTAATAAATATAGAGGGCAAAAAGCAATACTCACCTATATAAATCCCCCTGATTGGTGTATTGTCATATACAATATTTATAATATCTTACATCTATCCGAAGCAAACCATTTAACTGCTTTCGGACGTCTTATAGCAAATAACATAATAAAAATTTTATGAAGTCAATTTTTTACACGCTTTTATTATCTGCCCTCATATTTACTAATTCTTCTTTTGCCCAGGTATGGAGTTTTGCCAAAGGCTCCGATTCTATTGGCCTCTATATCGGCTACCCCGAGCATGTGGTTGCTGCAGGCAGGCAGGCTGTTTTATGGGGTGACTTTAAGAAAAGCCATATGGTGTATGGTAGCCAGGATCTTGGCGACTATACCATGAATGAACTCGATACTTCGGGCACAGTAGGTGCCAGTATCAATATTAATGGCAAGCTCTACCTTCTGGATGCCCAGACCGATGATTCTGGCAACTATTACATTCTCGGCACTTATTACGATTCTGTTACCTTTTCCACGGGCTTCCAGTCTTTACGTAATCCTCTTCCAGGAAACGACCCTAACTATTTTCTGTTCCGTCTTGATAAAGGCACGTTACATCTTAGCTGGTTCAAGCTAATAGGCGTCGACTACTATTCCACCAGCTCCAACTTTACCATTAAGAACAATGCATTATACATGTTCGTTGATTCGGGACTAGTGGCTGACAATCTCTTTAAATACGATCTTTCTACCGGCAATCATACACGTGTGCTTACACAATCCCAGGATGGCATGGTAACCTCTATTCAGCTCGATGCCAAAGGCAATATTTATGTGGCCGGTGGAGGCACAGTTCTTGGTCCCGTAAATTTTAATGGTCATATAGATACTCCGGCTTCTGCTTTATCATATCCTACTTATATAGTGCGATATAAAGCAGATGGCACTTTCGACTGGATACAATGGATGCGCGATGTCACTATCACTCCGCGCAAGCTCACTCTTTCAGGGAACAATCAACTGTACTACAGTGGCCCTGTGAATGATAGTTTCGCGCTTGCCGGCATTACCGTGCATCATGCTAAGTGGGTTTTTGCATTCATGGTTGCTATGTTAGATAGTACAGGTGACGTAAAATGGCTCTCACAGCAGGATAGCAAATACCTGGGAGATGCTGGGGTAAACAATGAATATCATGCATCACTATTAGGTGACACTTCTCTCTGTATTGCCGCATTCACCCGTGACACTATAGACTGGGGCAATGGCGTTACCAGTATTACCAACAACAATGGTAATATGACAGTGGTAAACTTTGCCTCTACAGGATTGGTCAACTGGACAAAATCTCCCCTGGCGTTGGCAAGCACTTGCAATCATATCGCCAGCGATGGATATAACGTTTGGGTAACCGGCAATGGATACGATAGCACTCAGCTCGTTTTTGGCAGCAATCATATCATTTCACAACTGTATGGCAGTACACCATTTATTGCGAAGCT
>DATNFP010000056.1:0-28138 GCA_035606335.1 Flavipsychrobacter sp.
TTTCAATATCTCAGCCTTATCAATTTCGCGAGCTATAGTGGTGTTTTTCCAATCGGCGCTTTTTAGTGTTTTAGAAAAAACGATCTTATCAATATTATCCACGGCGTCTGCAAATTCAATCTCCGGCTGTGAGTCGGTCCTGTTTTTTGCAACCAGTGGCCAATAACTTTCAAATAGTTGATAAGTCACCCGCCCGAATAAACCTATATCAGCATTCTTTAAAGAATCCACAGCATACTCATGCAGTTCCTCATCAGCAATAACAGTAGTATGGCTGCAAAATCCATCGGGCGTAACATTGATAGATGCAATTAATTTTCTCATGGTGTTTTTTGTTTACAAAGCTAACCCCCGGAACATTAAGTAAACAGACTTCCCTACGTCAATCTAAGGGGGCAACTGCGTCATTTATAGATAATATTTGAACAATGCACATAGCATTTGCCCTGATCAAGAAAAAACAAACGCTTATGCTATATTTACTTACCTATGGAAGATAATCAGATCATAAACAAAACGCTGAATATAAATGCACACACATCGAGAGTGTGGAAGACATTAACAGATCCCGAACTATTGAAATTATGGATGCTGGATTCTGAAATAAATATCTCATCCGATTGGAAAGCAGGCAGCCCGATAATGATGTATGGCGATCTGCATGGAATAAGGTTTGAGACCAAAGGAATGGTCTTACAAGCCGAACCCGAAAAAATTCTGGAATACACTCATTGGAGCTCACTATCACAGCATGCAGACATACCTGAGAATTATTCTGTTATCACTTTTATGCTCACTCCAATAGATGGCAAAACAATCCTCACGTTCACACAAAGCAATTTTGAAACGGAAGTATCCTACAAGCATTTCAATTTTTACTGGAATGTGGCGCTCGAATTGATGAAGAAATTGAATGAAGATCCCCTCTCAGGCTAAAAAATTATAATTTTCTAATGATTTTCTAATTGTTATTAACTGATTGTTAGGATAATATTTATTAAAACATAATTATATTTAAACGAAATAACCTGTGCCAAATGAAAATACGCTATTTCTTAAGTGCAATTTTTTTGTGTATGCTGTCGAGTGTATATAATACTTACGCGCAGGATTTCGCAGCCTATAAAAAGCGCGTTTTATCCGAAGGTAAAAATTCTTTGCCTTACAGGATGCTGATGCCGGAACATGTAACTCCGGGTGTGAAATATCCTTTGATAATTGTGTTGCATGGCTCCGGTGAGAGCGGCAATGATAATGAAAAACAATTGGTACATGGTGCAGCCCTGTTCTTGGTTGACAGTATCAGGAAAAAATATCCTGCCTTTGTTGTGTTTCCGCAATGTCCGGAAAGCAGCTATTGGAGTGATGTAGATAAAAAAGTAGATAAGGATGGGAAAGAAACATTTACGTTTACCGCAAATGGCAAGCCGACGATCGCGATGCAGATGCTGATGGATCTTGAAAAAGATTTACAGCATAAATACCCTGTAGATACAAAAAGGATATATGTCGGTGGCCTGTCTATGGGCGGAATGGGCACATTTGAAATAGTGAAAAGAATGCCACATACTTTTGCGGCGGCATTCCCGATATGTGGGGGTGCGGATCCTGCGGTAGCTCCCTATCTTACAGAAACATCGTGGTGGATATTTCACGGATTGAAAGATGATGTTGTAAACCCTGAATTTTCGGAGCGCATGGCGGAAGAATTGAAAAAAGATAAAGCCAAAGTAAAAGCCACTTTTTATCCCAATGCCAATCATAATAGCTGGGACTCCGCATTCGCAGAGCCCGACTTAATGCACTGGCTGTTTTCCAATCATAAATAATTTAATTCCCGCTTAAAAAACTACCCATATTTTTTCGGATATTTTGTATTTTAATGGTTTTACACATTAATAAATAAATTTCTTATCGTGAGGGATAGAATATTATTTATTTTCAGCCGCAAATATTGTTGATGAGAGAATCCCGCATTAAAAAACTTTGGACCTTTCTTGTTGGGCATCCCAGGAATTTTACAATGGAGAACCGGGCGTTCAACTCGGTCAGCATCATCACATTATTACTATTAATAGGCCTGATGCCCTTTAATATCTTCATTCATCTGTATAGCCTTACACTAGTAATTATAAGCCTGATCATCATACAAAGCGCTTTTTATTATTACTCCCGTTTCAAAAAGAAATTTCAGATAAGTATTATACTATACGCTATCATCAGCTATGTAGCCTTAATTGTCTTTTTCTACCTGAATTCAGGTATCAATGGTCCCATTATTTTTACTTTCTTCATCACTTTTCAGTTGCTTACTGCGTTTACGCCAAACAAGATCCATCCTATATGGCTCACATTACATATTCTCATTGGTGTTGCGCTCTTAATGTTTGAATTTTTCTATCCTAATCACATTCAATACACTTATTGGAGCAGGAAAGCTCGTTTTCTGGATGTGACATCTACGTATGTTTTTACAATTGCTATTATCTATTGTATTACTGCATACCTGAGGAACTATTATAAACATGAAAAAAAGGTTGCAGCAGAAAGGGCAAAAGCTATTTTGGAACAAGGGGAAAAGCTGCAAGAGATAGCCTGGATACAATCGCACAAAGTAAGAAGCCATGTAGCCACAATACTGGGATTGATACAGCTTTTTAATAAATATGACGCAAACGACCCTATTAATAAGGACATAATTGAAAAAATAAAAGAGGCATCATCAAACCTCGATGTGGTGATAAAAGAAATAGTGGCTAAAACAAATGAAGAGAACGATGAAGATGAGCCACTTCACACATAATACTATCCTGATACATTCCTGCCTATAATTTAAGAATTGTTAAGAATTATGAATTGCGGAATATTTGACATATTTTATACATTACAAATCCATTCTTAACAATCTTAAAAAAAGCAACATGAATTGGAAATTAATTTTTTCATTGTCATTATTCGGGCTTGCGATGGCTATTGCCACTATATTCTGGATACCTGCCAAGGTTGAGCCTGTTTTTTGGTTAGTGATATTTATTATCTGTGCCTACATAGTGGCCAAAAATGCTCCGGGTAAATACTTTTTACACGGGTTTTGCATCAGCATTGTAAACTGCATATGGATAACTGCAGCACACATCTCATGGCAAACTACTTACCTGGCTAATCATGCGGATGAAGCAGCCAACTATGCAAAAATGTCGCACGGGATGTCTGTAACACAATCCATGCTTGTTGTGGGGCCTATTGTGGGTATTATCTCAGGCTTGATACTTGGTTTGTTCTGCTTTATCGCATCGAAGATCGTTAAGAAAAATAAGGTGAGAGCAGCAATGTAAGTACGCCATTTTTGTAGATTATTATACTGAAAAGTTTAAACCGATATAACCGGTAAATAATTCTTTTTGTAAAAGCGTTATGAGATGCGTGATGTAAATCGATAAAAAAACTGATGTACTATCTCAGTATATATCTTTCATCTTAGATGCTAATCTTTCGCTAAATAAAATGGCACCAGTGCTGTTGAGATGCCTGGTGTCATAATACAATTGTTCCTTTAGAAATTCTGTATCGTCTGTGAAGTCCATAAAGGTTGAATTGTAATTACTGCATATATTTCTGATCGCTTCTTTTGAGTTGTTTACAATTTTCTCATAAGAAGGAGAAACAATAACTAAAAGTTTTATTTTGTTTTCTTCACATGTCTTACAAAAATCAACGAATGCATTTTTCAATGAACTATCTTCTGAATATGATTCGGTATCAATTGGTCTTGTTAGATCGGGAGGAAGCACCGTGCCCGGCAGGGGTTCATATCCACGGGATACACTTTTTACAGGTTTTAGAAAACGCTTAAATACCGATAAAACCTCGGAATTATACTTATAACTATGGAATATATTTGCCAATATAATTTGCTTACTGTTAAGGGTTTTTACTGAAGCGTAGATCGCGTTGTTATTAATGTATGGCAGGAGTGAGGACACAACAATATCTTTTTGTTTTTGACTGGCCATTTTAGTGTCGAATTCATTATCACTTATATCGAGGATGACCAAATGCGGCTTATATCTTTTGACTGTGCCAGCCAATAGTGCGTCGTCAAATAGAATGAATCTTCCTACTCTGCCTGCATTATAGCAAGTTTTGTGCAAGCTATCTTCCAAAATAGAGGGAATGTAGTGGTGCGTTGCGCGAGAGCTGCCAAATATAACAATATCATCTTTCGCTTTGGTAAGTACATAAGTAGTGTTAGCACTCTCAAGGCCACCCACCTGACGATTGTAGAAATACTGAAGTAACAACCCTAAAGCCCTGTCGCAGACAAACAATAAGAAGAGAAATAAGACAACGTTCTTTATAACTTTCATCAGCTTTAGAATTGAAAATAGATAAACTGTCCTCCGTTAAAGACACCAATAGTGATGATCATAAGTAATAAGAGCACATAGGCAAATTGCCTGACCAGCTTATTGTTATTATATAGTAATGAAAAGGAAGTATTGAAATATTCCTGCTTGAACTCTACCAATAGTAAAAAGACAAGTGCAAATATTGAATAAGAGAACTCATTTACATCTCCCACGAAAAATGGGCCTTTCTTCCATATCAAAATGCTCCTGGCTACTGTAAAAGCATCATGTATATTGTTTGCTCTAAAGAAAATCCAGGCAAAAGAAACAAGCACAAAAGTGATGAGAACATTAATAAACCCAGGTACTGCAAATTTTTTGGGACTTATTTTTTGTATTATCAATCCCAATACTATAAAGCATCCATGTAACGCCCCCCAAATAATAAAAGTCCAGTTAGCCCCATGCCATAAGCCGCTTACTACAAACACAATAAACAAATTCAAATACCAGCGAGGAACTGATACTCTATTACCACCTAACGGAATGTATAAATAATCTCTAAACCATGTGGAAAGTGAAATATGCCACCTACTCCAGAATTCCCTGATATCTTTTGCAAAATAAGGCCTTCTAAAATTCAGCATCAAATTATAACCCAATACTTTGGCTGTGCCAACTGCTATGTCAGAATAGCCTGAAAAATCACAATATATCTGGAATGAAAAAAAGATGGTGGCAACTGCCAGTGTAATAGCTGAATGTTTATCGGGATGACTATAAACTGTATTAACATAAATAGCCAACCTGTCAGCAACAACTACTTTTTTCACAAAGCCCCATAACATTATTTTCAATCCACTCACAATCCTATAGTAATCGAAATCATGTTTTTCGTGAAACTGATGCAGCATATTCTGTGGTCTTTCAATAGGGCCGGCCACAAGCTGAGGGAAAAACATAACGTATAGTGCGTATATGCCAAAGTGTTTTTCGGGTTTTTGTTTACCGCGATATACCTCTATGGTATAGCTCATAGCCTGGAATGTATGAAATGACAATCCGATCGGCAATAACATAGATAAATATGGTATGTGATTTTTATATCCAAATGCCCCTATTAAGTGTGAAAGGTTGGCATTTAAGAAGTTATAGTATTTGAAAACTGCCAAAACCCCGATATTGGCAATTAAGCTCAGAATGAGAAAAAAGCGTCTGCGCTGATAATATTTATAAATTAAAAGTCCAGCGAAGTAGTCCACAACGATTGTTCCTCCCAGAATGAGGATGTAGACCGGCACAAATGCCATATAGAAATAGCAACTGGCTATTAATAATAGCAACCATTTAAACCTGTCGGGGATTAAAAAGTATGTGCAACAAACAATAAAGAAAAAAATAAGGAATTGAATTGAGTTGAAGAGCATTAATTCAATTGTTTGCAGCAAAAATATTTAAAATGTGATAAGGATAAAAAAAAGTTAATTAAAGAACAATTAAATTATTGGGAATAATATGGCAAATAACTGCTCCAGCAGTGCTTTATGCGGATATAAAAACATAATAATAGGATAACCTTTTTATAATTATTTAAACTATTGTCAGTTATTTGTTGCTTATCAGTGTTATATTTCCCTTGTAGGTTTGAGTAATATCATTTTTGAAGCTTACAGTAATGACATAGATATATACCCCTGCTGGTTGCTGCACCCCATTGAACCTGCCATCCCATCCTCTGCCATTTACGTTGTCAGTTGCAAATATTTCTACTCCCCATCTGTCGAATATTTCCATGTGGAAGGCAATTACACCTTTTGATAATAGCTCCCTGGGGAAGAAATAATCATTGATGCCATCGCCATTTGGTGAGAACGCATTCGGGATACCGACGTAGCAATTGGGCTTTACGATTTCCGTATCAGCAGCTATGCAACCGTGATCAGAAGTAACCATAAGCCAATAGGCAGCAGGCGTTGTGGTTTCTATTGATTCGGTTGTAGCTCCTGTGCTCCACAGGTATGTATAGCTAACAGGATTGATCAAGCCGTTGGATAATACTAATGCTGCATCTCCCGGACATATAGAAGTATCGGGGCCAAGGTTAACCTGGGGATAGGGATAAATGTTTACGGTATCACTGTAAATAGCAGATGGGCAACTACGATATCTTGCAGTAACTGTTATTGTCATGTGGCCGGTTTGATCGTAACTGTGTTGTATGGGTTGCCATTGCGGAGTTTGAACGCCATCGCCGAAATTCCATAATAGCTCATTAGGATACGAGCCTTCTTTGGAAATATAAAAGTTGATTGTTTCGCCCTGGCATGCTTCTTTTTTATCCGGGGTAAACGATATTTTACCAAAAGAATCTACCTGTATATAAATGAATGCAGTGTCGTCGCATGGCAAGCCTACAAGCTGCACTTTGTATCTGCCGGCTTTGTTATATACATGGGTGGGATCGGATAAAGTGGATGTTGTGCTATCACCAAAATCCCATACGTAACTGCTAAAGCCTGTTGAAGTGTTTTTGAATTGCAAAGTATCGAGTGTGCAAGTGAGGGTATCGGAGGTGAAAGAGGCCTGGTAATCAGGGGGAAGCAAGGTGATGTACATTGTAGTATCACAGCCATTGTTGCCTATCATTGTTATACCATAGGTGCCCGGATCTTTGCCATATAAAGTATCACTACCTGCTTTAACTGTATGTGTTTGTAAGATGTTTTTAGCAGCATCTGTCCAAACATATTTATAGGTATTGGTATCTCCAGGTACGGGTAGTACCCATTGAGCACTATTGCCTGCTTTTTTGCAGCCGCTATTAAAACCTGTGGATGGAATTTTGCTGGCAAACAAGACCTTGAAAGTATCAGTATGATGTATACATGGAGCCGTTGTATAAGATACCCAATAGTTACCGGAATTAGATACGGTGCGATAAGAATGTAAAGAACTATCTGACCATTGATAATCCCAACCTGAAGTATCAGCAAGCAATAATGTACTATCTTCAAAACATACTTTTACTGACAGGCTGTTATAAGCAGTATCGCGCTTAAAAACAGGTACTTCATTAGGAAGACCCAACAAAGCGTAGGTATTAGTATCTAAAATAACTGCATCAGATATGATGTCGCATGCAGTGCCGGCAAGGTTGGGGTGAGTTATACAACTCATGGTATTTGAACCTATGTAGTCCGCACCTGCAAAATAAATTTTGTTATCAGGGGCGATCTTCAGGTCGGATGCTGATTCTCCAACAGCAATTTTTGAAGCATTAATAGTTGCAGCCACTCCTGAACTGATATCAAACTGATATAATGAATCTATTCCTCCAAAAAATCCAATTGTGGCAATATAAACTTTAGAATTATCGGGAGAAAAGGATGCCCCATATGAGTTCGGGACATCTAAACTTATGTTATTTGAAGCTTTACCCGTGGCAGGATCAAAGTCAAGAAGATTTGCTGTAGTGCCAAGATCGTTAGCGAAAATAAGTTTTTTCCTATTTGGAGATACTTTCATCACTCCTACAGGAGACATAAATCCTATATGTGAAATAACAGGAGTAGTATTAATTCCTGCATCCGTTATTTCAAAAGCCTTTAGATTACCCGAAGTATTATACAGCAGAAGCCACACATCACAATGATCGCCCACGACACCCGTCATTTTTTCTGAGTTGTTTGAATCGAGCAAAATTCCTCGTTTGCCAGGTTCAATATCACCAAGGCCGCCACGCAGGTTCATATCTGCTATGCTCCAGTAGGACCGTCCAACAGAAGAACTGAGCTCCACGCTGGTTTGTGAAAAAATGTAGTATTTGCCTGCACTATCAGGCATTGGAATAATCAGAGCTCCCTGTGTTGCACTTGTAGTGGGTGTGATCATTGATTTTGCGGCCAATGAGCGTATGGCTTCATCAGTTATAAGTGTATCGCCGTTGGGCATTATATTACCGAGCCTATCCCAGACTATTGATCCCTCGGTATAAAACAATAGTTGACCTTTATTATTGCAGACGCATGCATTAGCTTCTCCAAAAGCGTTTACGGCTGTCATTATGGCTACCGGACTTCCGGAATTAAAATCAATACCTGCAAAGCCGCCAAATGTCCAGACATTTTGCTGTTGAGCGTTTATTGTAAACGAATTGGCCAAACAGCAAAGAACAATATTTAAAAAAACTTTCTTCATAATATTTTGGATAGGGTATTCAGATTTGTTTGCACATTATCTTACTAATGCAACATCTCCTTTTTGAAAATGTTTTTTCTCTTTGGTTCCGGCATTGAATTGAATAATGTATTCATAAGTACCTAATTCCTGAGGAACACCATTGAAAGTGCCATTCCAACCTTGTTTAGGATCACGACTCATCCATACCATTTGCCCCCAGCGATTGTAGATTGTAAATAAATAATCAGTGACAGGACAATCGGGCTGAATAATGGGTCTAAATAAATCGTTTTTACCATCGTTGTTAGGAGAGAAAGCCGATGGCATGTTAAACATGCAATCGCATATCTGCATACTTATATTAATAGTATCTCCGAAGCGACAAGGGCCGTCTGTAACTCTAATCCAATAGCTTCCCGTATCCTGGACCCATAAGCTACTATCAAATGTTCCGTTACTCCATTCTACGATGCCTCCCGCTGGAACATTAGCCTGTAATCTTAACTGAATTGGCTGACCGGAACATAAGACAGTATCGTTTCCCAGATGCTGTGGCGCATTGATGAAAGTGATACGCACTGAATCTGATGCATGGCAATTCCCGTTAGTTACGACAACAGCGTAAACACCAGATTGGGTAACTGTGTAAATGCTGTCTTTGCTACCATCCTGCCATGAATAAGCGGCATTCCGTACAGGAACATGAAGTGTATATGGGAAAGGAGCATTGCAAAAAGTAGTATCATCCCCTAAAGAGAAATGTACGTCTACACCTTTTATTACAAAAGTATCAACGCGAATATGGCAATAGGTTTGGGCATGGACGAAATAAGTGCCTGGCGTTAAAACTTTTCGTACCGTATCCGTGCTGCCATCGTTCCATGTGTAATGAAAATAGCCTGGAGGTGCATGAAGGGTTATGCTGTCTTTTAAAGGCAGACAAACTGTAGTATCCGTGCGGATATATGCAGAATCTCCTAAAAGGGGTTTTACGTAATCCGCACCCAATGCATAAGGAAGCAATTCAGAACCCGGGATATAAAAAGAAGTATCGCCTGTGCTTGAAATAGTATAAGCGGCACATGTGGAAGATAACAAAGCAGATGGAGGGGAACTTACCATAATTGCATGACACTGAAAATTGCAGGCAGAGCCCGAAAGGTTAGGATAATTAATGCAGCCGATATATGGAATTGTATCGTTGAGCTCTGCTTCGGGCGGCGTGTAAGCATCGTCGGCGGGGAGATATATTTTGCCATCAGGACCCAGACGCAGGGGAGGACTTATCATAGTCCCCCACCAATAATAATATTGCTGCGGAATTTCAATGCCTGAACTTGCGATAGCAGATGCGCTTGAAAGACTTACATCATATTGCCAGATGTGACCGATGCAGGGTTCCGACCAACCACCGGGGAAATCATAATTATTAGTATCTGATATAGTCGTGTATAATTTGGAATTATCGGGAGAAAAACAAACTCCGTAAGCAAACGAAGTAAAAAAGCCGAAAGAATCTAAAACTAAAGGATTGGTTATCTCGCCTGTAGCTGCATTAAAATCTAACAGGCTAACATTTGAACCATTTAATCCCCATCCTGCAAAGGCCAATTTTTGCCTATTGGGAGATACTGCAAAATTCGTAAAGAGAAAGCCATAAAAACCAGCAAAAGAGCCAACTCTCGACTGCACAACAGCAGTGTCTAAGCCGTCTGTAGTAATATGATAGGATTTAAATAAAGTATCTGATACATCATGAGAAATCAGCCATATATCACAATTATTGCCGGGAGTAGCAACAATGGCATCTGTTAAACCGGAATCTAACGGAATATTTCTTTTGCCAGGCACAACATCACCAAGGCCATGATCTAATGTAAGATCGATAATAGTGTATGACAATACATACTCAAGAGGGCCCTCAAAACTAAAAAGGTAATATTGATTGGGGTTGCTTAAAACAGGAACTATCAGTAGTCCCTGAGAGGAGCCTGATGTAGCAGATTGGATAAAACCATTGGGCATTACCTGGTTATTTTTATTCCAAATGGAATCTCCATCCGTATAAAATAACATATTGCCTCCCGGGTCGCAAACACTGGCATAGCTGACCATATCTGTAGTTCCTGTACACCAGTAAACCTGTATGCCGGATTTTATTTTTACGGGACTGCCACTAGTAAAATCCAAAGCACTGTCCATGATACATGGCCATATACTATTCTCTTTCAGATTCCAGCCTGGCTGCGAAATTGCTGGAATAGAATAAGTTATAAAGAACCAAATCAATAGCGTATACACCTTCTTCATGTGCAGGGATTTCAATTTGAACTAATGCATCAAAAATAAAGTCTATGCAAAGGCGTATTTTCAGTATAAATACCGATTTTTTTAACCTGCGGATAAAAAGCTATTTTTATTAATGAAGAGTTTTATATTGGTCTCCGTCAGTGTCAAAAAAGAAAAATGAAGCGTTTAGGCATGAATAGTATCAGTAAATTAATTCATAGATTACTTATTACAATCATATTTATTGGTTCTTATCCATGTTATATTTATTCGCAGGAATTAAATACACTTCGTTACCAAACAGGGGTTAGTGATAGATACTTGTCTTACATAAAGGAAGACACAACCCGTATTTTTAGCATAATTGAGCGCGCTGTAAGTATGAACCCGACATCTGATAGCGCATTGCAATTGGCATCGGAAGCATTACAGCTAAGTGAACAATTGCAATTTCCAGATGGCATTGGTCAGGCTTATATGGGTTTGGGGTATTGTGCCGCTTCCAAATTTGACTATAAAAAAAGTATGGAGCTGTTTCAAAAAGCCGTACCCTATTGTGAACATGCCATATTCAGAAAGTACCTACCCATGTTGCTATACAACTGCATAGCAGCAAACTACATGTATGAAAATAATACAAAGGAAGCTATTTATTATTACTACAAGGCTTTGGATTATAGCACAAAGCACAACATTAAATTTTATGGCCTGACTGCTCAAATATATATCAGTCTTGGAATGGCATGGATGAAAGAAAACCAATTGGAACAGGTTATATACTATGCAAATAAAGCTATTCAACTTGCAATTAATTATAAAAAATACGCAACTATTGCAAAGGCATACTCGCTACTTGGTGGAATCTACATACAGAAAGGAGATACAGCAAAGGGCCGATATTATTCGAGAATGGCGCTGGACATGAGCAATAAATATATAAGCGGCACTGATGATAAAATAATGCATTATAGCATCTATCTGAATTTAGGTATAAGTTACCAGACAGAATCGCCGGAGGTAGCTTTAGCGTATTTTAAAAAGGTTTTAGCGATTGGATTTATCAGCCCTTATTATTCCAGTATTGATCCGTATACAGGTATCGGCGCTATTTATGACAGGTTGGAAAAATATAAGCTGGCAGAAAAATACCTGCAAAGTGCATTAAAAAAAGCGGAAGCAGCCAATCTGCCCAACAGCGTGAAAGACGCAAGTTTTCTTTTGGCTAATACGTATGCGCGCGATAATAATTTTAAAAAGGCTTTTGAATATTTGCTAAAGGCAAGCGACCTTTCTGATAGCCTAATGGATTCTGCGCACGTTGTGGCCGACCATGAGATGGAAGTAAGATATCGCACCTCTGAAAAAGATAAAGAGATCGCTTTTAATAAGCTGCAAATACAAGAACAAAAAACGATCGTTCAGGAAAAAAATTCATGGATCATCGGTATTACATTAGGATGCCTGTTAATAATGGTTTTGTTTGCTGCTATCTATCTTAATAATAAACATCGCCAGCGCCTGCAGGCCGAGAAAATAAAGAATCTGCAGCAGGAAAAAGAAATAGACAGGCTGAAAGCAATGTGGAAAGGAGAAGAGAAAGAAAGAGCGCGCATAGCAAGAGAGCTGCACGATGGCATAGGTAGCTTGCTCTCTGCATTTACGATTAATTTTAATGCACTTGGCAAGGAGAATTATCTCACTAATGTTCCAAACTATATTAACGCCGGAAATATCCTTAAGCAGATAAGCACTGAAGTGCGGGCTACAGCTCACAACTTTATGCCGGAAATATTGCTGCATCATAGCTTAACAGAGGCTATACGATTGTATTGCGATTACATACAATTCTCAAAAGAAAAAAACATTGAGATAGATGTGCAGAGCTATGGAGATGTAGAGCAACCGGAACATGAATTTAAACTCTCCATTTATAGAATAATACAAGAGCTGCTGCAAAACATAATAAAACATGCGAATGCCACATATGCACTTGTGCAATTGATAATGCGTGAATCAATACTAGAAATTACTGTAGAAGACAATGGAGTAGGATTTGAAACCTCACAAAACGATGATGGATTGGGATTGCTTAACCTGCAATCTAGGATCAGTAGTATGGGAGGCATCTTCACAATAGAATCTTCAAAAGAAAACGGAACCTCTATAGTTATAGAATTTGACCTGAAAATAATCAAACAATTAACGCCCACATGAGCATCAGAGTAGTAATTCTTGATGACCATCCTCTGATAGTAAATGGTCTTGAAAACATAATAAAGAAGTATGATGATATAGAGCTTATAGGTACTTATTTAAATGGTGACGATCTATTAAAAGATTTGAGCAAAAAGAAGCCTGACGTTGCTATCCTGGATATAAACATGCCTGACAAATCAGGAGATGAAATAGCGAAGATCATTTTTCATGAATATCCTAAAATTGTTATGCTGGCACTTACTAACCTGGATAATATCTACTATATAAAAAGCATGCTGCAACAAGGAGTATCGGGCTATATCCTAAAAAGCACAAAAGAAGAAACTTTAATTCAAGCAATCAGGAAAGTAAACAGAGGCGAGCAATTTTTAGACTCTACAATAAAAGACCGGCTGCAACATGACAAAATAAGCATAGCACGACAAACTGCACATGGCACCATTCTGACACGCCGAGAAAAAGAAGTATTAAAACTTATTGCTGAAAATTATACTAGCCAGGAAATAGCCGATAAGCTTTTTTTAAGTAAGCGAACCATAGATTCTCACAGACTAAATCTGCTTTTGAAACTGGAAGTAAAAAATACGGCTGCACTTATAAAGAAGTGTATTGATATGGGTTTGTTATGATATTGTGAATTATTATTAATTAATATTTCTTTTCTATTGATTATTCAGGGTTTATTTATTCACATTATCTTTTTTCATCTTTTTGCAAAAATTTAAAAACCTACTAATATTTATCATCGTAGATTACGTATACATATTAATCAATTTTTATACTACCTAAATCATGAAAACAAACATTATTAACAACGTCTTACGCGACGAAGGTTGCGAGGATGTATCGCAAGATGCAATTATGTATGACTATTGGGCTAATCATTTCTGTTTTTGCCTGGAAGATGAATTTGATGATCCGATAGAAAATGCACACGCATCGAAAGAGGTGGAAATAACAGATGCACGCACCTTGAAAGAGGTGGGAATAGCAGATAATTATTATCTGGCAGCAAGTTAGGTAGAAGGGAAAGTGTTTAGATAGAATTTAATAATTTCTGTACACCTTGTAGTTTTAAGATATAAGCACCTAATCGCATGGTGCTGATGCCATCTTTTAACTTATAGGTGAATGAAATGTCATTTTCTGATATCGTGCCGTCGAAACACCTCAAGGCTACTTTTTCTTTATGGCTGAAATTCTCTGCCAGCTCTGTAATATGGGTGGAAATAATGAATATGCTTTGGGAATGCCTGATAAATCCGTTCAGAACCAATTCGCTACAATCGTAAGCGTCTTTTATATTAGTGCCTTTAAATAACTCGTCTGCGATCACCAACATTCTTTTTCCTGATTGAAGCACCGAAGCAATATTTTTTACATTTTGTACTTCATTAAAGAAATAGCTATAGCCTTTGCCGATATCATCTTCTACATTCATACTTGTAGTTATCAGGTCTATATAGGGAAGCTCTGAGCTTTCGGCTGCTACGCCTATACCCAGGTATGACATGAAAAAAGCAAGACCAATGCTTTTCATAAATGTGCTTTTACCGGCCATATTGGGTCCTGTAATAAGCAAGGTATTTACCGCCTTATCAAAATGAACAGTATTAGGAATACAACCCTGGATGAGAGGATGTGATAGTTGTGAAAATGAAAATGTATTGTTATTTGTAATAACTGGAAAGGTTAATTTCATTTCGTTGTGCGCTGTTGCAAGGCTATGTAAAGCTTCGAACTGAGCGTAAATATTCAGCAGTTCAGAAATTATGTTTTTTTTATCTCTTCTTATTCTATTATCTATCTCGAAAATTGCAAAAGGAGAAGGCTCTTCATGCAGAAATAGCGAGAATGTTTTATCTGAAATCCGCAATTCATCCAGGCAAGCCTGAATTTTTTTAAATTGACTTTTTAATAAAAAGGGCATTTCAGCCCGATATGCAGTATAGTATAATTGTTGGATGGAGTAAACCAGCTTTAACGTTTGTCGCAACCCGCTTAAAACAAAATAATACTGATCCTGGGCGACAAATAATTTCTTTATTGCAAAAATCCCACGTTTTATTTTACCCGTTATCTCAATAAAAGAATAATTAGACTGTAGATACTGTTGTGTATAATAGATCTCTTTTTCTGTAATTGTAAGCTGATAAGAAAATTTTTTTGCCATGTACTTTATAGCATCTGTGCGGTGCTGTATTTTCTCAATATTCTGATCTTTCAGGTAACAGAGTTGCCTTAGATTTTCTTGTCCCTGCTTTGTCTTACAATGGTTCAATTTATCAAACAAGCAGGCCTTTGAATGATTGTAAGAGACTATATCGAGGTCGTTCAACGTTTGGTTTGAAAGCATTTTTAAGGGACTATTATAGTTTACTAAGAGGATTCAAATTTTAATGAATCTATGAACTTATAATAGAAATTCATGTTAAAAAAATGAATGCCTTATTAAAATTTATTGGGAATAGAGATAAATACTGAACAGAATAACTAATGTAATTTGTACACACCCATGATAGTGCTATTAAGTACTTTTATAGCATACAGCTCTTTAATAGAATCATAATCCCCGGGGTGATAACGAAAGTTGGTAAGAAAATAATCAGGATTTTGGTTTGGCCATACAAATACAACCCGTTTTCTGTCCTGAGGATGCAGCATATCCGTATTATTAACTACGGGACTTATGGTAAGAGCAACTCTGATAGCAGTAGATGAATCGTGAGCAAGAATCGAATCGAGCCCCTGCATATAAGAACAACCCCAATAATCAAGCTCAAAATTTTTTCTCAGATATTCATCTTTATGGGATACAAGCCTGTTGAAGAAGATTTGTTCGAACGGGTGATATTTAATCATAAAAAACCCAGTAGAACCAATTTGTATCAGGCAAAGCAGTGAAACTATAAGTTTGATATTACTCTTTGATAACTTATGCAATACAAAGAGTGCCAACATTACAAACGACGGATAAACAAAGTAGAGATGCCGCCAATCATCGTAGATAACAGAGTGAAGAAAAATAACGGAACCAAATGGCAATGCGAAGCATGCAAGATATAGCAGGAAATTTCTTTGCGTGGTATTACCAAGATAGCTTATTGGATTTTTTATAAAAGCAATGATAACATATATAATTCCAGCTAAACCCAGGAATAGCCATAATGCAGGAGTGGTAATGGAAAACCATTCAGGTGCGTAATACCAAGGCAGATTAAATGCATGTAGATATTTACCATTAAGTAAAACGATACCATCCCATCGCACATAACGTGCAAAATTTGAGAACTCCGTTGCAAAACTATTAAAGGGATCATTCCATAGGGTAGTCCAGAACGCGCAGATAGCCAGGACAAAACTTATAAGCAATAAGGAGAAATTAGAAATAATGGGTAGCAATTTTTCCTTTTTCGTGATCGCGATTACAATATCGATCATTAGAAAACCACATAAACAGCATGGAAGCAAAATGCCCATAATCCGAATGCCTGATGTAAATCCGCAAACAATACCAAGCAATATAAACCAGCCGGGTTTATTTTTTTCAAAAGCTATTTGTGCGACCAGCATTGAAATCAAGAATGCTGATAAAAATGGAATGTCTTTGGGATTGAAAAAGGAATGAGCATACAGTCTGGGATTAAAAACGAGAATGATAAAACCGATGGAGGCTATCCATTGACTTTTGAACAATCTAAGCGCTAAAATGTAACCACAAAAAGCGCTAATAAGAAAAAATATATGCGTCACAAGGTGTCTTGCAAAGAATATATCACGCTCGTCCGTAAGATGAAATAATTTCTCTGTAAGTATAAGAGGTGTTTCAAAACTGCTACCATGATCCCTGTCTTCGTAAGTCTTCAGTGTAGAATCACCATTGAACATATAATTATAGCTAACCAGGCCAAGCTCTCTTTGTGAATGTTCATCCCATGACATGCCATAATCTTTAAAACAAAGGATGCCAATAAATAAAGAAAATATAAATAAAATAAGGCCCAGGGTATAGGATGTGGTTAATTTTCTCATCTATAAAAAGGTTGTTGGTGAAAATACTTTATATTTTACTAAACGGTTGTGGGATCTAAAAAATTGTTTGGAAGAGTATAGGTATAATCATTAATTAGCGGTAGCCCATAGCTTGCAATTGAAATAGCTCTGCATAACGGCCATCCTTTTTTAGAAGTTCTTCGTGGCTTCCTATTTCAATCAATTCTCCTTTTTCAAGTACAAGGATACGATCGGCCATTCTTACGGTAGAAAAGCGGTGTGAGATCAATACTGCTGATTTATCTTTTGTCAATTCTGCAAATCGCTGGAATACTCCGTATTCTGCACGGGCATCTAATGCTGCTGTTGGTTCATCTAAAATTATTAATTGGGCATCGCGCATATATGCCCGGGCTAATGCGACCTTTTGCCATTCGCCTCCGGAAAGCTCAATGCCGTCATTGAAACGACGACCTAAAGCCTGGTCGTATTTTCCAGGTAATCTTTCTGCAAGAGTATCAGCAAGGCTTTGTTGTGCGGAGCTTATGATAAGATTGCGATTGTCCATTTCGTCGATATTGCCAACAGCAATATTTTGTGCAAATGACATTTGATAACGGAGATAATCCTGGAAAATCACACCTATACCTTGCCGTAAAGCGACAAGGTCGTACTCTCTAAGATCAACACCATCTAATAAGATACGCCCTTCTGTAGGATCATATAACCTGGCTAAGAGTTTAACTAATGTAGTTTTGCCTGCTCCATTTTCACCTACAAGCGCCAACTTTTCTTTTGCGTGCAATGTGAAATTTAAATGACGGTTTGCCCAATGGTCTGAATTGACATATCTAAAACCAACGTCCTCGAATGTGAAGCCATATTGAATTGGATTGGGAAATGGCTTAGGATTTAAAGCGACCTTAATTTTAGGCTTGATGTTGAAGAAATCAAAAAAGTCACTTAAATAGATAGCTCCCTGTGATACGCTTGTGAAACGGGTAAGAATACCTTCAAGGAGACTTCTTAATTGTCTGAAAGATCCAGCCAAAAATGTGAGACTACCAATAGATAAAGTACCATTAACTGCTTTTAATATAATTACTACGTAAGCAGAATAGTAACCGATACTGCCAATCATAGCGAAGACTGTACCCCATGCAGAGCGCCGGATAGAGAGATGCTTATTGTCTATGTAAAAACGATCTGAAAGCTGCCTGAAGCGATCTACGATAAAATCTGAAAGACCAAATATCTTTATTTCTTTCGCGGTCTCATCGCTTGCGCCAAGATAACGGACATAATCCAACTCACGGCGTTGTGGTGTTTGCCCACGATTAAGAGCATAACTTTGGTCATTGAAATAGGATTCACCAAGAAAAGCGGGCACAACAGCGATAAGCAACAAAACTATAAGCCAGGGATTGAATGAAAGTAATCCTGCAGCCAGAAAGCCCATAGTTATCAAATCCTGTACCTGGCTCATGATCTGTGAAAGGAGTATTGTCCTGCCTGTGGTTTGTTGTCTTGCACGCTCCAACTTGTCGTAAAACATGGAATCCTCAAATTGATCAAGATCCAACAGGGCGGCATGAGACATTATCTTTATAGATGTATGATTAGAAAATCTATCTCCAAGCAAGCTATCTATTAATGTGATGAGGCGACTCAAGGCATCAGAAAGAATCGCCAATACAAACTCTGCTATAACTAATTGCCATAAATAATGATGTGAAATGGGCTGCTTGGCATGGCTTAATAGAACGATCTGATCGATAATGAGCTTACCAACATATAGAATACATACTGGTATCGCGGATTTGATAATCCGTAATATAAAATTGAAGACGGTAAGCCATGGATTAGTCTCCCAAACCAATTTGAAAAAAGCAGGAAGATTTCGCAATGCACCGAGGCGATCTCTGAATGATAATGATTGTGTTTTAATATTAATCCGTGGTCTACTCACTTTTGAATCTATAATTACTTTGTAAGTTACTGTATTTGATAGCGGTTATTAAAATAGATATTGTTTAATCGCCCCTTATTTTTTATTATTGTTCATTATGAAATACAAGATTTATCACATCGGAGGCCTTACCAGACAAAAGGTAATACAGGAGCTGAAAATAAATGATAGAGAAAATGTTTTTGATTCTATGGAGGAGGCCTATGAGTATATGAAAGGCACCAGAGAATATGAACGCATGGAATTTACCATATTGCCTTATTTAAAGAGTGATAAAGAGAGACAAATTATTTAAATAGCTGGTAAACTATTAATGAGCATATATAGGCTATGCCCGACATGTAGATAAACTGAATGACGGGATATTTCCAGTTACGAGTTTCGCGCTTTACAATAGCGAGCGTGCTCATACATTGCATTGCAAACGCATAGAAAATAAGAAGGGACAAGCCTGCAGCAAGTGTGTATACAGGAGTACCATCGGGGCGGCGGGCTTCGCGCATTTTTTCTCTCAGTGGTTGATCGCTTGCCTCTACATCACCGACACTATAAAGCGTAGCCATTGTTCCTACAAAAACTTCGCGGGCAGCAAATGAAGTGATCAATGCGATACCGATCTTCCAGTCGTAGCCCAGAGGGCGTATAGCAGGTTCTATAGCGTGTCCCATCATTCCTGCAAATGAATGCTCGAGCTTTGCAGTAGCTTCTGCCCGCTCAAGTTGAGCTTTTTGTTCGGGATGCTGCTGTATGAGTATGGCATAAGTTTCCTTTACTTCTGTCATTTTTTTAGGAGGTCCATAGGAAGCTAATGCCCAAAGCAGCAAAGAAATGATGATGATTATCTTGCCTGCATCCGTGACAAAAATCTTCGCTTTCTCAATCATCGTGATGCCAACGTTTTTCCAACGAGGAGCACGATATACGGGAAGCTCCATAAGGAAGAAGGTTCGGTCTTTTGCTTTTACAATAAAGTTGAGAACCCGTGCAACAATAAGCGCCATAATAAAGCCAAGTAAATATAGCCCCATCATAACAAGCCCCTGCAGGTTAATAAAACCGAGGAAATATCTATTAGGGATAACAAGCGCAATAAGAATGGTATAAACAGGCAACCGGGCCGAGCAGCTCATAAGAGGAGTAATAAGGATGGTAATGAGCCGCTCTTTACGGTTTTGTATAGTGCGTGTAGCCATTATAGCGGGCACAGCGCAGGCCATGCCACTTATTAACGGCATCACGGACCGTCCATTAAGGCCAACTGAACGCATGAGCCTATCGGTAAGAAAACTTATTCTTGCCATATACCCAGTGTCTTCCAGAATGGTGATAAAACCAAATAATATCATTATCTGGGGAATGAAAACAGCAATACCGCTAATGCCTGCTATTAAACCGTTAATCAGTAAATCTTTTAATACTCCGGCAGGCATAATAGCATTGAGCCAACTACTGAATGCTGTAAAACCTTCCTCTACCCAATTCATAGGGTATTTAGCCAGCCAGAAAATGCTCTGGAATAATATAAACAGTACAAGCAATAAAATGATATTGCCCCAAACAGGGTGCAACAATATTTTGTCGAGGCGGTCACTGATAATAGTTCGCTTCATCGGGCTGCTTTCCACAACGCATTGCTGCATAACGACACCTATGCGCTGGTATCGTTGCATTATTTCCTCCGCCTGTACTTTAGATTTATGAAATTTTACTTCGCCAAGCAAAGCAGCGATACGGATGCGCTGCGCAGCATTTAAGTGTGTAAGCTCTGTATAATTACAGGCAATGTGTAATGCGCCGTAGTTACTTTTTGCATCACACTGATCTTTTACTTCTTTTATCCAATTACCTGCAAGTGCCTCAATATCTATAAACTCACTATTAAGAGTGGTGATGTCACTTTGCTGCACTTCAGCAATTGTTTTTTTAAGTTGTGCAATTCCTTTATTACGTCTCGGATTAATAGGGACGACCGGTACGCCCATTTGCCGCTGCAACTCTTCCACGTCTATGGTGATACCCTTTTGCCGGGCAATGTCCATCATTGTAAGAGCGATCACTACAGGAGTTTTTAAATCCATGATCTGAGAGCAAAAAAGAAGATTGCGTTTCAGATTGGAGGCGTCTGCAATTACAATGATAAGATCGGGTTTGTCGATATTTTTTTGATTGAGCAGCACCCCATAGGTAACCTGTTCATCCGCACTTTTTGGATAAAGGCTGTACGTGCCCGGTAGATCAATAATGCTGGCAGTAAGACTGTCAGTGATACGTGATGAGCCGGTTTTTTTATCAACAGTGACACCAGGGAAATTGCCTACCTTCTGGTTTAAACCAGTGAGTGCATTAAAAAGGGAGCTTTTCCCACTATTGGGGTTACCGACCAAAGCTATCTTATACTGGCGCTGCATTTTAGATGGCGCAAAGTTACTGATCTATAAAGGGTTATTATATGAAAATGACTAATAAGGGTATAAATTTTCCCGAAAATGAAAACAAAAAATGAAAGTGAGCAGATCCGTTTGCTTTTTTGTGGTCGATTCACTTCGAGTTAAATAGCGTATTCGTACCGTTTATTGTGGTATAAAATTCCGTTTAATAACGGTGTTGCATGATTGCTTTTCGCCATAGGTTTGCGTTCATAAGGCCTTATACAAATTCTATTCATTCACCAAAATTCAAAAACACATGAAAAAGTTTCTTTTCGCAACGTTAATTGCGCTAATAGGTTTGGCGCAACAAGTATTCGCAGGTGATGTAGTAAATAATACATCTTGCGATGTCAAGGTTACTGCTGTGGCTTATAATATTTCGACTTGCACTGTTTCTCTTACCTGCATGAGTGTTACTGTATCTGCGCACAGTTCAGCTACGCTCCCCGGCTGTATTATTTCAAGTACTACTGAATTATTAGGTTTTAATGTTTGCTGGAATGTAATTTCCTGCGGTACACCAGAATGTGTTTCTATCGGCAACAGTGCTGGTCCATATCCTTGCACCAACTACCCTGCCGGTCCTGTATATTTACCCACTGCAGCTTGCAGCACGTGCGCCGCATCTGGTGCAGCTACAGTAAAGGTGCATTGGGTTTATCTTCCTACCGGCGTGGCAGATCTTGTCATCGGATAATTGACAATATTTAATCCCCTTAAGACATCCCCGCGTTTAAAACGCGGGGATCTTTTTATCAGCTACATTTTTTGCTGCTTTTTTGTGGTCAATCCACTTGGGGTAAAATTGCGGGTTTATCCCGTTTGTTGTGATATAAAATTCCGTTTTATAACGGTGTTGCATGATTGCTTTTTGCCATAGGTTTGCGGCATAAGGCCTTATACAAATTTTATTCATTCACCAAAAATCAAAACTCATGAAAAAGTTTTTTTTAGCAACATTGATCGCGCTAATGGGTTTGGCGCAACAAGCGATGGCTGTAAATGCCACCAACAATACCAACTGCTCTGTAGATGTCACTGCGTTGCTCTACAATGTTTCCACCTGTGGTACTACTCTTGTCTGCACTACCGTTACAATACCTGCTCATAGCACTGTAACGTTTTCTACATGTGTGCCAAGCAGTACTACCGAATTAATAGGTTATAGTATATGCTGGGCAGATGCTGTTTGCGCTACTATTGCCTGTGCTACCATCGGTAACAGCACTGGCCCATATCCCTGCGCTGCCTATCCAGCAGGTCCGGTTTACCTGCCAACTTGTGGCTTGTGTTCCGGCACAGCATCTAAAGTAAAGATATCATGGTCTTCTACGGGAAGCCTTATTATCGGGTAATTATTACTAATTGCTTCGCACTATTAAATCCCTGTGTTTTTAAAACACAGGGATTGTTTTTTATAAAATATTTTATAAATGACGGAGAGCAGAAAGTTTGTTGAAATGGTTATTAGCGGAAAGGGATAGAGTGTCCTGAAGTATAACAAAACCCTGCTCACTTATACCTATGATGGCCCTGTTCTTGAAAATGAATATGATAGACTGGTTCAGGTTTGTGATATGGTAATTAAAGAGAAGTTATTCAATTTTATCATTGAAGGCAAAACGAACTAAAGTATTTGCAGTTATTCTCCACAGCTTTAAGTCGCCCTCAAGGGCGACTTTTTTATTTAGATTCATGACTTAACTAAAAATAGCTGCCACCTTATCCATACTTTGCTCCAAACCAATTTGTGCAAAGTCACTCGTAGAGCCCATATCAGCATACTCTGTAACAGTCATTTCCGTTTTATTATCCCCGATTTCTCTGAAGATTACAACGGTTTTAACGTCCATAGGAAAATCTGCAGGCATCCCCACTTTTGTAGGCTCTATTTTATTGCCATCTTTATCAGCCAGGTTTTGAATAAACTCAATTGTTTTATGAGGGATAATTTTTGTGTACTCCCAAATGGAATACCATTCCTGCCCCCCCATTTCTTTAGGAGCTTGCATGCTTACTAAAGATCTGCCACCTTCCCTGAAATCAATTTTTGCCACAGGTGATATAAAATATTTTGGTCCCCACCAGCGCTTAACAAGCTCAGGATCTACCCAAACTTGCCAAACCATTTCAACGGGTGCATTAAATATCCTGGTAACTTCTACTTGTTTAGCCATACTGTGGATTATATAATTTAATTAGAATGATTTGAGTGTTCTCCCGACCCTATGCATTTTTTAGTGTTTCAATATCAAACTTTCTCATTTTCATAAATGCCTGCACAACACGTGGCGCTTTTTTAGGATCTGACATCAGTTCACCTAACATGTTTGGCACTACTTGCCACGACAATCCGAACTTGTCTTTACACCACCCGCACATACTTTCCTCACCTCCGTCTGCTGTTAGCTTGTTCCAATAATAATCAATTTCCTGCTGATCCTTACATGGGATAACAAAAGAAACGGCCTCGTTGAATTTAAATTTATCACCGCCATTCAGGCCCATGAAAAATTCTCCGTTGAGTTCAAAATTCACAACCATTCCTGAGTCATTGATTATTTTAGAATTAGGGAAAATTGTGCAGTAAAAATCTGCTGCTGCCTTGGCGTTATTATCAAACCACAGGCAAGGATACATTGGCTTTTTCATTTGTTTGATTTTTAAATTGTTGATAATTATTTTTTTGATCTTGTTTTTTTCATTTGCATTTCATTCAACAGATCATCCATTGCACTTAACCGGCCCTCCCACAATTTTCGGTACGGCTCTACCCAGTCTGATACTTCCTTCATTTTTTTGGGATTGAAGTGATAATGTATTTCCCTGCCCGATTGGGTTTGAGTCAGCAATTCACATTCAGTCAGAATTTGAATGTGCTTTGAGATCGTTTGTCTCGCTGAATCAAAGTTGTCAGCAATTGCCCCCGGCGTCATTGCCTGCAAAGCCACCATACCCAATATTGCTCTGCGGGTCGGGTCGGCTATTGCTTGAAATACATCTCTACGGATTTCCATTTTGCGCAGCTATTTGACAGCAAAAATAATGCAGTTATTTGGCTGCGCAAGGTTTTCTTCCCAAAATTTATTGTTAAGGAAGCTATTAGTATTAAAGTAGAAATTTTTCCAAATAATTAAGAAATTTTTCCGTACCTTTACGATAACATAAGTTAGTGTTTATGAGTGTCGCAGCAGAAAGACGAAAAGGCGGGAGTATCCTTTCCAAATATCAGAAATCATTCGACAATTCTATTTCAATACTTTTAAGTTCAAAAAAGGGGTTGAAGGCGGATGCGGTATTTGATTTTATCTTTCTTTCCGAGCTTTCTTCAGGCCAGGTGGAGCAGGTGCTGAGCAAAACCATGAAAACCTTTAATACCTATAAAGAGAAAAAAACAACGCTCGATCCTGTAGTGAGCGAAAAGCTGTTAAAGCTATTTGCCCTTTATAATAAAGGTGCGGCCATATTTGGCTCCATACATGAGTTCAACAAATGGATGTCCGAGCCGGCTTTTGGCCTCGGCGACCAGGTGCCTCAACAACTCCTTGATACGATAACAGGCATAGAGCTGGTAGCAGAGGAATTAAGTAGAATAGAATACGGAGCGCTTGCCTGATAATGATAGTCTATAGGATCACACTAGCCAAACATGCCGATAAGCTTATTGCATCCGGCTATGCTGCGAGGTGGAATTCAAAAGACGTAAAGATCATCTACACCGCCGAAACAAGAGCACTGGCCTGCCTGGAGAATGTAGTACATAGAAACTCGCGTGGACTGCAGGAAAATTTCCGCATTATATTGATAGAGATACCCCGCAACGTCCATATAGAAATTATAAACAGGGACGATCTTCCAACCGACTGGCGCAAATTCAGCAAAATGCCTTTTACCCAAAATATTGGCAATGAATGGGTGAAAAGTGCCAAATCGGCTGTACTCAAAATCCCGTCAGTGATCATACCTGAAGAACATAATTATCTCATCAATCCGGCTCACTCCGACTTTAAACACATAAAGCATCTCGCGCAGGAGCAATTTGAATTTGATCCCAGGCTTGAAATGTAGTTAATTTTAAAAGTATCTCCAGATCATATTTTCCCGTTCTGTAAAAAATTCGCCCGTTAATTAAGTTTATTGGGCAATAAGCACAAATAGTTGATAAATTTAGTTTAACAATCATTTGTTATCCGCACTGGTATTCTAAACGCTTAAAACTTTACCAAATGAAAAGAATTATTTTACTTTTTTTGCTTTGTATCAGCTTCATCAATGCAAGAGCTGCAGCCATAGTAAATCTTACTAATCGTACAAACTGTTCAATTACGGCCATTGTATTTACTTACGATCCTGCGTCATGCATTATTCTAGTAACAGGCACGCCTTATACAATTGGTGCCGGATTAACAGTTACAATGTACGTACCACCTTCAGCAGCATGGGGGGTAGAAGCATCTTTTACTTCCTGCCCGACACCAGCGATATATACCGCTTATACTACTCCATGTTTTTTGGGTAGTGTCCCGATGCCAACCTGTGGATGCAGCGCTACATTAACATGGACGTCGCCATTTGATGTGATGGTCATGTAACTATCTGCATCTGCAAAAATCATATAATCATATAAACTGCCTTCGTAACAACTGATCAGTTGTTACGAAGGCAGTTTTTTATTATTACCTTGAGTCGCTTAATTGTTATTAATCACGATGGAGAATTCGTATTTTCATAAAAAGTTTTATGGCAGCGAAGATCAGTGTGATTATAACAGGAGCTACCGGAATGGTAGGCGAGGGAGTGATGCATGAATGTTTGTTGCACCCGGATGTTACTGCTGTCTTGGTTATTAACAGAAGACCCGGAGGAGCGTCACATCCTAAGCTGAAAGAGATTATCCATAAAGATTTCTTCGACATAGCTCCCATTGCAAACGAGCTGAAAGGATATGATGCTTGTTTTTTCTGTGTGGGGGTATCGTCTGTAGGAATGAAGGAAGCTGAATACACTAAAATAACGCACGACCTTACACTTAGCTTCGCCACAACACTTGTTTCTGTAAATCCTCAAATGGTATTCGAATATATTTCAGGCTCGGCAACTGATAGTACAGAGAAAGGACGCAGCATGTGGGCGAGGGTAAAGGGCAAAACTGAGAATGATCTGATGAAGTTGCCATTTAAGCGGGTATATAATCTCCGTCCCGGATATATGCACCCTACGCCCGGACTGAAAAATGTAAACAAGTACTACAAATACTTTACCTGGCTTTATCCGGTGCTGCGCAAGCTGATGCCAAAATTTGTTACCACACTAAAAGAGTTAGGATTGGCTATGATCAATGCGTTACTATTCGGTTATGATAAGCAAATACTGGAAGTACCGGACATTGTAGCGCTGGCAAAAAAGAAATAAGCATGTCTTTATATCAACAGGATGAATTCGCTGTAAAGCAATTTGGCAAGGATTGGGCAGTCATATAAAATTGTTAAGGATTTTATAAGATAGATGCATTTAGGAACTGGATGATAAGATAAACCGTATGTATAACACAAAACAACAATCATGAAATCTATTCTGTATTATCTCCCGATAGCATTAATATACAGTCTTAGTTCATGCGCTCAAAGCGTGCCGCATGATAAGATCGAACAAACAACAAAAACTTTGGCAGCAGATAAACCGCCTAAAGACCTTTCAAAATATAGTCAGGCTACATTTGCCGCAGGATGTTTCTGGCATGAAGAGACATTGTATGAAACAATAAAAGGAGTAGCAGACGCTACATCAGGATATGCGGGCGGCCATACAAAAAATCCTACCTACGAGGAAGTAGAAACAGGGAATACCGGGCATGCCGAAACGGTAAATGTTTATTACGATAGTTCTCAAATCACCTATCCCCAATTGCTTAGTATCTATTTCGAATCGCAGGAAGATCCCACCCAGGTAAATGGACAAGGACCTGATCTTGGCACACAATACCGTTCTATTGTGTTTTATAGAAACCCGCAGGAGCAAAAAATGGCTGAAGAATATATCGCAGGGCTTAACAAATCAGGAGAATATAGAAAGCCTGTAGCGGCACAAGTCATGCCATTTACAAAGTTCTGGCGCGCTGAAGATTATCACCAGCACTATATAGATTACAATTCGGATAATCCTTATGTGCAGCATGTATCCATCCCTGACATTGCGCGTTACCAGGCAAAACATCCGGATATGATAAAACCCGGACATAGCTTTGTAGATAAGCAATAAGCAGGGATAAATTTGTTTCTAAATGAAAAGAATGATAAATTTCCTTAAATAACGTTAATTTATTTTGTTCTTACGTTTTGTAACGTATATTTACGTTAATAAATTAAATAACCCCCTCTAAGAATTTTTAAAACTAACCGGCTTATGAAGCACCTTACCATTCTATCCATTGTGTTATTAATGACATTTCAATCTATCGCGCAGACAAGCAGAATGATTGCATCCCCTAACAAAAAATTTGAGAAGTACCGGCAGTTTACAATGAATCTATTAAAGCAGCAAAGCATACCAGCGGCAAAAACTACAACAAAAACAGAACGGCTGGTAGGTGGCAGCTATAGTGCGTCAATATTCTGGTTCACAAATACATATGACAGCGTCTTGTATAGATATAGTAGCAAAAGCAGAGGGTCTCAATTTGATTTGAATAACCTGGCATATACATTTCCACAAAC
>DATNFP010000057.1:0-19371 GCA_035606335.1 Flavipsychrobacter sp.
TGTTTTCAACAGTAAACATTGCGCGCAGGTAACCCAGCGCATTTACCGGGGCTTCGCGATGATCGGAAACAACAGCCGGCCTGATAAATCGCGAAAGCTCTAATCGGGAGTGGCCATCGGGAGTGACCAACATTGCAATTTCCACGCTTTGATCGCCCAGGCCGGTAACGCGGCCTGCCCATTCACCTTCCACCATAGCCCTGCCTTCCAGCTTCAGGCCGATCTCCTCAAAAAATGCAATTGCCATATCGAGGGATTCTACAACGATCCCCATATTGTCCATTCTTAATAATTTGTTTTGCGCCATAAATCTTTTCATTAAAGGTAACAGTACACAATTTATCCTACCATTCGCCGAGCGAAGGGAGACGAAAACAATCATTATGTTTTTGCCTTTGCTGATCTTGATGGGTCGTAAATTTAATATACATATTGGTCGAGTAAGGGATATGAAAGATGCTTATTCTGAAAAATTTGTAAATGTCTTTCCGTTATAACAATACAAGCCATTATTTCTCGTCCCGACCCAAATGTTCCTATTTCTATCTTCTAAAATAAAAGTAGCCGATGTGTTGCTTAGTCCGTCTTTCTTTGTAAACTCATTGAATGATTTTCCATCAAACCTCCAAAAGCCTCCTGTTGTTATATCATCGTCATTTACATAATCAGAAGCATACCAAATATGCCCTTCACGATCTGTAAATATATAATTTAGCAGATCTTTCTTTAGATTCTGAGGTGTAGGAAAGTCGGAAAAGTTTTCGCCATTAAAGGTAATAACACCAATATGTCTTGTGGCTAATAGCAAGTTCCCGTTTCCGTCTTCAGTTATGCTACGGATCCAGTTTTCATTTTTTAGTTTGACTCTGGTCAACGCTTTTCCGTCATATACACACAGACCTTCAAACGCCATTGGCCCGGAACCAAACCATATGTTTCCCTTTTTATCTTCATAAATACATCGCACACTTTTAAGAGTAAGGTTACTGTCATTTATGGCATTGTGATTGTCAAAAAAAGCAGTAAAAGTTTTTCCATCGTAGCAATAAACACCATCTGTCGCTCCAAACCAAAGTATTCCTTTTTTGTCTTGCATAATGCTAAAAAATTCATTACGGGTTCCCATCGATGCGTAGTTGCTATTCGAGGAAAATGATTGGAAAGGCGAATTTTTATTTATTGAAATTTGCTTCATAACCTTTCCGTCAAAACAACATAGGCCATCTTTTGTGCCAATCCAAATGTTCCCATTTTTGTCTTCCAAAATTGAACGAACGGTGTTACTACTCAATCCATTTTGAATAGTAAATTGTATGAACAATTTTCCATCATAGCGATAAACCCCTTCGCCCGACGTTCCAAACCAAAGATTTCCTTTTTTGTCTTCCAGACCGCAACATACGTTTTGATACTCATTTGAACCCTGTGTCTTTATGATTTTTGATTTCCCTGTAGTTATCACTTTTGTTTCGCCTATAGCTTTCTTGGGTGGGGATTGTGTTTGCCCGTTGCAGGAATTGAAAAGCAATGTTGCCAATAGAAGTATATGAAGAGTTGTTTTTCCTGTGTTTGCCATCCCGGGTTAATTTATTACAGTTCGCTAATGTCAGTGCCGCTATAATAGCATCACAGCTAACTCATAAATATAAACAATAGTGCTGCATGATATCAAGTTGTGCGACACTTGTATTTGGATACGGAACCCAAGCATTTGTTAAATAAAAATATTGTGTTGCGTTGGCCGCAGAAGTAGGTAGATGCTTTGTATTTTAGCCTTAGACAAATGATCAGGCATATGATTAAGTTCTTGTTCTTCAATTTATCTATTTTATTTCTCTTTTTCACGTCCTGCTCCGGACAAGTAAAGAAACCGGCAACGAGTCAGGCTTATGCAAAACTACCGCAAGCCTACGGACTGTTTAAAGATGCATCAGTAAGTTGTGCGATCCAGGACAAAGCGGGTAACATTTGGCTCGGGACAAACGGCGAAGGCTTATTCTGCTTTGATGGAAAAACATTTAAAAGATTCACAGAAAAAGATGGCCTGGATAACCTCATAGTTTATTCGTTATTCCAGGATAAGACTGGCAATATCTGGGCGGGCACAAAGACAGGGCTTTGCCGTTATAATGGCAACACTTTTGCCAAAGTTTCTATGCTCTCAGGCAATAGTGATAAACAATACATTTTTACTGCGAATAATAAAGTGCCATCCTCGCCCAATGGCGTATGGAGCATGATGCAGGATAAAAAGGGCACAATATGGTTTGGCTCTGATAGTGGAGTATATTGCTATGATGGCAGAAACTTTAAACGTTTCTTAGATGGTGTTACAAATAAGAACAACCTGCATTTAAAGGCTATCTTTTCGCTACTGGAAGACAGGAATGGTAATATCTGGTTTGGCTCCTGCATAGGAGAAGGACTTATACGGTTTAATGGAAAGACACTGGAACAAATATCGCCAAAAAATTACGCCCGGACTCAGAATATCATAGAAGACAAACACGGCAATATCTGGTTTGCAAGTTTAGGAAAAGGGATGTGTCGGTATGATGGCACTACGATAACGACAAATTTTTTTAAAGAAAATAATACATACGACATTCTATATGTATTCCTGAAAGATAGAGCAGATCGTTTATGGTTTAGCGAACCTGCAAATGGCCGGCCTTTACGTTTATATGCTGACAAGAAAATTATCAATTTTTCAGAAAAGCATAGTAAAAGAAATAAGGTGATGTATCCTGTATTGGAAGACCGTGCCGGCAATATTTGGTTGGCAACTCATAGCATGGGTTTGTATAAATGGGATGGAAAAGCGATCCGTAATTTTTCAAAATTAGAATAGTGGCAAGGACATTTTAACGTCTCGGGTAGAATAAGTGGCATTGTAGATTGAGTGCTTTATGATGTTCAAAAACCCACGCGTATTTAACAGATCATTAAAACCGTTGTGTTTACTTTTCATTAAAACACACTGCCAATGAAGTACATTTTCCTGGTTTGCCTCATTACAAACGTATCGTCCTTTGCACAAATGAATGTGGCCGGTGTGATAGTAGATGCCAGTGATAATGTATCGCTTTCCTATGTGAACATAGGCGTGTTGCATAAGCAACTGGGGGCGGTATCCGGAGAGAATGGGGCATTCTCTCTAGGTATCCCCTCACAATATATGGATGACACGCTCACGTTCTCTCTGGTGGGTTATGAAGAACTGAATGTGCCGGTAAAAAGTATAGATCCGATGCAGAAGATATACGCCCTGAAAATGAAGCCTGTGCGCTTGAAAGAGATAGCGGTAGCTACTAAGAGACTCACGGAGAAAAAATATGGCCTCTACAAATACCACCCACTGCTCCACTTTACCGATGGCAGTACTAACCAGAACGACATATTTGAGATCGCAGAGCTCATGCGGCTGGGAGCCACTACGAAAAAGGTCACGTCTATAAGCCTGTACATCAATGAGGCTAAAAGTGACAGTGCCACATTCAGGATCAACTTTTATAGCTACGATGGTCGCAGGCCCGGATCACGGCTGGTGGAAAAGAACATCACACAGCGGCACGAGATAAAAGAGGGGTGGCTGTGCTTTGATACAAGACCTTATTCACTATACCTGGCGGGAGATGTAATAGTAGCGGTAGAGTTCATTCCATCGCGGGGGAAAAACAATGCCATAGCGTATGAAGTGAAGCCTGGCGGGCGGGTGAAAAGTTTTGTACGGTCCAGCAGCAATGGCATCTGGCAGGTACCTCCACACCAGTACCGGATGTTTGTGACCGCTTTAGGAACAGGGGATGATGCGGCTAACGCCCTGGAAGAGAAGGACATCACACCCGCGTTCCGGACATTTTCCCATTTTGTGAATGACTCGTTTTCAATTTTCGTGAGATTACCCAAAGGCTACGATGCACACAGCGATAAGACATACCCGGTCATCTACCTCCTGGATGCTAATCTGTATTTCTCTTATCTAAACGATTCGCTGGACAAAGTAAAGGGCGATCAGCCGATATTGATTGGCATAGGCTATAAGAATTTTATGGATATGGATTCGCTTAGGAACCGCGATTATACTTACCCGGCGGCAGAAGCTGCAGACAGTCTTCCCCAGAGCGGCGGCGCCGATAAATTCTATACATTTATAGGTGATGAGCTAAAGCCACTGGTGAATAGATTATATCGCACAGAAATGTCAAATGCCACGTTGATGGGACATTCCCTGGGAGGCTATTTCACGTTGTATGCACTGTATAGCGATCTATCTGAGGGGCGTCGCTTGTTTACGAATTTTGTAGCCGCAAGTCCTTCTCTTGATTACCAACATGAATATTTATTCAAACAGTTCAAAGCGTTCAAGGGAAAGATGGATGCCTCGGAAAGGTCGGTAGTTATAACATGGGGTACGCTGGAGGATGTTGACTACGACATCACAAGTTTCACAAGCGTAGCTAACGACCTGATCGGTGAATTATCGCAAGAGAGATACAGCGCGATAAAACTAACATCGTTCACTTATCCCGGAGCTGCACATATGGAGACTGCAGTACCCACATTCTACTACGGGTTGAAATATGCTTATTCTTTTGGAAAATAAGTGAATAATCCCCCTCATTCAGCGTAATCTCTTTAACTACCGGATCGTGCAAACCTCCTGATTTGCATGTAGACGATAATCATTTTGCTAACTAAATTTTCAACTTACCCAACATGTGCATGTCGAATTCCGAATTGCCGAATTGCCAAATTTTCAAATTGCCAAATTGTCGAATTGCCAAATTGTCGAATTGCCAAATTGTCGAATTGCCAAATTGTTTTATCATTATGCCAAAACTGTATAGTCATTATACAGAAACAGCATAATGATAAAAATCCAATTTCTCCGCGAGAAAAATCCTCCAAAACTTTGTGATAAAAACTATCACAATGAAAAAGCAACAAGCCCGTAACCTCTATTTCCAGACAGAGCTCACCCAAACCCGCATCGCCGAGCTTCTCGATGTAGATCGCAAAACAATTTACCTATGGATCAAAGAAGGTCGTTGGGCAGAAATAAAAAGGTCCGCACAGCATGCGCCATCTATCCTTGCAGAGCAATACTATAGCCAGCTACTCGCAATAAATGAGATGATAGCCGAAAGAGAAGAGCAGCCATATCCCACGTCACAGGAAGCAGAAATAATAAGAAAGCTCACCCTCACTATAAAGCATATCAAAGACGGCCAAACGCGCGGAGAAACGATCGAAGTATTAATGAACTTCATCCATCAAATCACTAAAACCGACCTCCCTCTTGCTAAACAGATCCTTCCCCACGCCGACCAATACATAAAAGACTACAACAACAACCCCATCATCAAACCAAAAGAAAGCAACCACAAAGAAATAGAAGAAGAAAACCAACCAGACCCCACTCCACAACCCGAAACACAACCACAAATCCCCGTTACATCAAACCAACCCCCACACGAAGGGTCATTGCGTGAAACGAAGCAATCTTTCGCAACACGATCCGAAAAACATGATCACATAACCCAATCACAACCACTCATCAAATCAGAAAACCCACAACCGCAACAAACCCCCGACTTACAAAATATGGAACCACCCGCCATTGCCGAATCGGCAAATTATCGAATTGCCGAATTATCCAAAACGGGGTACAAATGGGCAACCAACGAGCAACCCATCTTCACCATGCGGGAAGCTCTAATCCACTACAGGCACGGCGACTGGAGCGACAATACCTGGCTCCAATTCCTCAAATGGCATTCCCGCCAAAATGGGGAAAATTCCACAAGCAAGTAAACCAGGAAAGTGTGAAATCAATTTTTCAAAACATATATAAAAAATCACTTTTGACTGATTTTAAAGCTGAATACAATTATATTTGTCTTTCCCAGAATCATAACAATGGCCTCACTAAAAAAAACAAGAAATCAATTACTTAAGTCTCCTACCGGTATTACCGGTCTCGACGAAATAACAAATGGCGGACTCCCCAAAGGGCGGCCTACACTTATCTGTGGCTCGGCGGGTGCAGGTAAAACACTATTTTCTGTCGAATTTATTGTTCGTGGCGCGCTGCAATTCAATGAGCCTGGCGTCATCCTCACATTCGAAGAAAATGCCGAAGACCTTGAAAAAAATGTCGCTTCACTCGGTTTTGATCTTAAAAAATTACAAAAAGACAAACTGGTAAATATAGACTACGTGCGTATAGAGCGTAGCGAAATAGAAGAAACCGGTGAATACGACCTCGATGGTTTATTTATAAGGCTCGGCTATGCAATAGATAGTATAGGAGCCAAGCGTGTAATGCTGGATACAATTGAGAACCTGTTCAGCGGTCTGCAAAATCAGGGTATTCTCAGGGCCGAGATACGTCGTCTTTTTTCCTGGTTAAAGGAAAAAGGAGTGACTGCCATTATCACCGGCGAAAAGGGCGATGGTACCCTTACCCGCAATGGCCTGGAAGAGTATATCTCCGATTGCGTCATTATGCTCGATCACAGGATAATCAACCAGATATCTACTCGTCGGTTGCGAGTGGTGAAATATCGCGGTTCGCTGCATGGCACTAATGAATATCCATTTCTTATCGATGAGGATGGTATATCTGTATTGCCTGTTACATCTTTACAGCTTAATAATGAAGTATCGTCCCAGCGTATACCGTCTGGTTTGCCCCAGCTCGACCAAATGATGGGTGGCAAAGGCTTTTATCGCGGTAGTTCTGTACTGGTATCAGGCACGGCAGGAACTGGCAAAACCAGCATTGCAGCTACATTTGCTGGTGCCACGTGTAGCCGGAAGGAGCGTTGCTTGTACTTTGCTTTCGAAGAGTCACCACAGCAGATCATACGCAATATGAAGTCTATAGGGCTGAATTTGCAGCAGTATGTAGATAGCGGATTGTTACATTTTCATGCGTCACGCCCCACATTGTATGGCCTGGAGATGCACCTGGTAGCCATACATAAAAAAATAAAACAACTGAAGCCGAAGGTGGTGATATTGGATCCCATTACTAACCTGATTAGTGTGGGACAAATGTCTGAAGTGAAATCAATATTGATTCGGCTTATAGATTTTCTGCAGACAGAGCAGATAACTGTAATGTTCACGGCATTAAATTTAAATGGAGTATCCAATGACCAGACAGATGAGGGTATTTCCTCATTGGTAGATACCTGGATAAACGTGCGTGACCTGGAGGTCAATGGTGAGCGTAACCGGGGCCTGTATATTATGAAATCGAGGGGTATTGGGCACAGCAACCAGGTGCGCGAATTTATGATAACTAACAGTGGCCTGAATTTGGTAGATGTTTTTATAGGTGCTGAGGGTACATTGCTAACCGGCTCTGCCCGGGAGGCGGAACAACTGAACGAGGTGACCGGCGCAGAACTGCGCAACTACGCGCTTACAAGGAAAGATCGCGAAATAGATCGTAAACGCAAGGTATTGGAAGCACAAATAACATCATTGCGCGAAGAATTTGATTCTGTGCAGGACGAGCTGAATAAAACGTATATGGAGGAAGATCTGCGTAAAAAAATTATGGAAAAGAACCGTAAAGCATTGTCACAAAAACGAAGCCATGGCAAAAATGCGTAAACCAGCGATATTAGAAAAAACTAAATCTACTTCCAGGACTAAATCAAGGGAGGAGCGCTGGGAGCTGCGGTTATATATCGCGGGAAACACCCCCAAATCGAACGCCGCAATAATTAATCTTAAAAAATATTGTGAAGAATACCTGAAAGGAAAATATAGTATCGAGGTAATAGACCTCCTGTTGCAGCCTCAGTTGGCCGCAGGCGATCAGATATTTGCCATACCCACGTTGGTGCGTAAAGTGCCGGTACCCATACGAAAAATAATAGGCGATCTGTCAAATGAAACTAAGGTGCTGGTAGGATTAGATCTTAAGGTTATAAAATAAAAATATGCAGAAAAGTTATTCTTCCGAAAATAAAGAAAGTACAAGTAAGGAGAAATATGCTTTCTGTTTATATGTTACGGGTGCGTCCCCCAACTCTGCAAGAGCTATTACTAATTTGAAAGAGATTTGCGAGACATATCTCAAAGACAGGTATACACTTGAAATAGTAGATGTTTACCAGCAAGGCACGATCGCACGAAAGGAGCAACTTGTCGCACTGCCGTTGCTTGTAAAATTGTCGCCCCATCCCAGGCGCCGCTTAATAGGCGACCTTTCGGATACAAAGAAAGTATTAACCATTCTTGATTTGATTGTATGAGTGAGCGGACACAGAATGATACGAGCCAAATGCAGGCTCAGCTGGAGCAATTGCGGCAACAGCTCTATGAGGCTAACGAAACTATTGAGGCCATACGTACAGGGCAAATAGATGCGCTGGTAGTAAATGATGGTACCGGGCATCAGCTATACACTCTCAAAACTGCCGACCAGGCCTACCGTGTTTTTATAGAAAATATGGCTGAAGGGGCAGTAACCTTAAATAAGGACGGTGTTATCATGTATTGCAATTCGAAATTTGCCCGCATAATATCCTGTCCGCTGTCCTCAGTGATAGGCATGGCATTTGAAGAATTTGTTCCACAAAATAATAAGCATCTTTTCCAACAACAATTTATTTCTTCCTGGTCTGGTGATAGTAAGGAGGAGATGACGCTGAGCTGTAAGGGCGCTGAGGTACCCGTGCAATTATCCTTTACGGCCTTGCAGTTAAATGATGGAGCTGCATTAAGCGTTATCATAACAGATCTTACTGCCATTAAAAAAGTGCAGGAACAGTTGGAAGATAACAACCGTCAGCTGGCCGCCATGAATAAAGCGCTGGAAGTAAGTAATCACGACTTGATGCAATTTGCGTCGGTAGCGAGCCACGATCTTCAGGAGCCGCTACGCAAGGTTGATATATTTTCCAGTTTATTGTTATCTAAGGTGGGTAATTCGTTAGAGGATGAAGCTAGGGTTTACATAAAAAAAATTACCGGGGCTATAAAGAGGATGAAGATACTGATAACTGATGTATTAAATTACTCTAAGCTATCCGAAGGGGGCAACGAGTTCCAGCGCATAGACCTGAATGAAATTGCAAAAGAAACATTAGACGACTTTGAACTGGCTATTAAAGAAAAGAACGCAGTAATAACAATAGGCAGCCTTCCGGTGCTGGATGGCAATAAAGGACAGATACGACAGGTATTTCAAAACATTTTTTCCAATGCGCTTAAATTCTCCAAACCCGGCCAGGATGCACGCATTAGTGTTACATCAAAGAAAGTGGCAGAAAAGTCCTTTGCTTCGCAGGAAGCCGCTGATGGGAAATATTGTATTATCAGCATAAAAGATAACGGTATTGGCTTTGATGAGAAGTATCTCCCCAATATATTTGCCTTGTTCGAACGATTACATACTAAAGATAAATACGAGGGCACAGGTATCGGCATGGCCATTACCAAAAAGATAATTGAAAAGCACAATGGGCTCATCAATGCTATCAGCAGCGTTGGTAATGGCGCTGAATTTTTAATTTTATTACCGGTTCATCAGCCTGTAAATGTATACTAGGAATGCCTGTGAAAAGAATACTACTTGCCGAAGATGACAAAGACGACCGCTTTTTTTTCACGGAATCTTTGAAACATCGGGACGACTTTTTTCTAATGCCAATTGCAGAAAATGGTGCTGATCTTATGGAATTTTTAGAAGCTATCCATCCTGCAGAATTTCCGGATGTAATTATTCTCGATCAAAATATGCCCAGGCAAAATGGTTTGCAAACGCTAAAATTATTAAAGGGAAACGATACTTATAGCCATATCCCATTAGTGGTTTATTCTGCCTCTACTAACGATATGCTTATCCGCCAGTCACTTGAATCGGGTGCTCTTCTAGTCGTTAACAAACCGTCCACTCTCGATGAGTATAATAAAATGATAGATGATATCCTGCAGGTCATCAACGGAAATTGAACACAACAATGACCTTCGTAAAACAAATAATTGAAAGACAAAAAGTAGTAAAAGATGGAATAGTTATTTGTGACTAACTATATACACTTTAAGGTACATGGCGAACATACCCAATAGAAAGCCCAGTGCGAAAATAACATATCTTTCTGCCATTGTTTTTCCTCGCAGGAAATATACGACGATTACGACTAGCGCCATTATACAAGCCACTACAATAGCATATTTTGTTAGAGGTCCCATGTTTTGGTCATTCATAATATAGTTTTGCAACAAAACTATGCCAGATTAGTTATGTGTAGATGGCGATTGACGATGCCTCATGAGCTTGGGAAAAAGCAGAGTTGGTCCCACTGTCAGGAATGCCCCCAGGGTCGCAACGCCAACTATTGTTCCGATGGTGAAATCTCTGCTATTAACTAGATGGCCGTATACGCCATATTTGATCAGGAGATAGAAAATGACTACATAGAGCAGGCTTGTAACCAAGCCAGGCGAGTAGGTGTTGAGGCGAATAGACCAATACAAGTGGACAGTGACAACATGGGTGACAAACCCTGCCACGAATATAATTGGAAGGATAACCCAATGGCCACCAAAATTGTCAAAGAGAATGTTGCTGACTGCGATGGCTACAATAAAAGCAGCATTGAACCAAAAGAACATCCTTATATGATACGTAGGCCAGAAATTATCCGCTATCCATTTCACAAAGCCACCATTGAGCAACGTCTCATCAAGTATATGAATGACATACGATGCGAAAAATGCCCAGAAGAGGATGTTTAAGAACGGCATAATTGGTGTCTGGTTAACAGTGAAATATTTTTACAGTATCGACTTAAAAACCATTCCACAAATATTGGAAAACCAAAGGCATTCACCAAGTGGCTTTATCTTTTTATAATTTCTTAACATGCCCACAAACAATTCATTTTCAAAGCAAATCAATAGAAAAGTCATGCTACTTCTAAATCTTCTCAAAAAATGTGAATAAGTGATCGATTGATAGGATTAAAAATGCAACAAGTGGTTTACCTTTATTTCTTAAACAATAACCTCTAACTAATAAAACAATCCGAGATGAGTAAAAATCCAGTAGTACACTTTGAAATGGGCTATTTCGACAACGAACGCATGAAGAAATTTTATGAAACAGCTTTCGGTTGGAACATGCAGCAATATGGCGCAGATATGGGTAATTATGTTGTAGCCCAGACTGCCGAAACAGACGATAAAGGCATGGTGAAAACAGCAGGCACGATCAACGGTGGCTTTTATCAGAAAACAGATAATCCACTTTCGCATGCACCTTCTGTTGTTATTTCCGTTCCTGACGTTAAGGCAGCTATGAAAGCTGTAGTAAACGGTGGTGGCAAGATACTTGGAGCTATGGACGAACATGGCAATCAAAGCATGGAACCAATGATGATCCCCGGCGTAGGTCTTTGGATCTCTTTCCAGGACACAGAAGGCAACCGCGTAAGCCTTTTACAGCCGTAAGGGATGTAAGAAAGAACAGAGTCGTTGATATGTAAACATTACGATTTTGATGTCAAAAGAAACATTCCTGGTTGTGAATCTGGCTCTTGCATTTTACAATGCCGGAACAATCTGGGCACATGAAGTTGACATCTTCAGGTCGTGGAAGTTACTCGATCAACAGTCTTTTCACCTGGTTCAGCAAACCCACTGGAAAAAACTTCCATACTGGATCTTTATTCCCGTGGGTTTTTCTTTTGCCGGAGCAATCGCATTATTCTGGTATCACCCTGATAAAATCCCGGTATCAGAAATTTGGATCGCGTTTAGTTTCCAATTTCTATCCCATCTTCTCACTGCAATTTTTTGGGGACGGTGGCAAGCTAAACTTTCAAAAGATAAATTAGGAAGTGAAAGTCCGTGGCTTGCCAAAATTTTAAAAACGCATTGGCTAAGAACTGCGCTGATAAATGCCTATGCAATAATGCTTCTCTATATGACAATTCAGGAGATGTAAGCCAGAAATGATCAATCACTAATTCCGTATCCTATATTTGTCGGGAATGAAACAAGACATTTTTGCATACATTATTATTATTGTATTTTTTGCTATGGACTTTGTTTTGCGAACAGGTAAAACTGCAAACAGTCTTAATAAAACAAAAGACGATAATAATTCTACAAAATTGATCGTTCTGACATTTGCAATTATCTTGATAACAGCAGAACTTCTTTCTTATTTTAGGATCGGGCTTTTCCAAAGCCGCAAAATATCCTTTATCGCATTGGGCTTTATGGTAATTGGGCTTTTAATAAGGATCTATTCAATGCTAAAGCTGAAAGCATCATATACCCGTATACTATTGAAAACAGACCAGCAAAAGCTGATCAGCACTGGTCTGTACGGTATAATAAGGCATCCGGGGTATTTGGGAACAATCCTGATATGGATATTTTTCGGATTCGCTATTAATAATTATTTTGTTGCTGCTATCAGTATTTTTTTAATTTTGGCTACTTATGCATATAGGATCAATGCTGAGGAGAAAATGTTATCGGAACAATTTGGACCAGAATATAAAAATTATCAGAAACAAACATGGAAGGTCATCCCATTCATTTGGTAAATCTATGGACAAGTAATGCAAAACATTCGGCTTATTCTAAAAATAAGATCAACAATCTACTCTCCATCCTCGTGAAGCAGCATCCATGATGTGCCAAACCGATCCCGCAGCATTGCAAATCTCAATGAAAAAGCCGTTTGCTCCATTTTCATAAATATCTCTCCGCCTTCTATTAGCAGCGCATAAATCCGTTCTATTTCAGGAATACTATTTGATCTAATTGTTAGGTACGCGCTACGCATCGGTTCAGCACCAGGGATATCCGCACCCATCAGCACAGCCCCACCGATCTCTATTCGGCCATGTACGATCTTATCTTTCCGGCCTTCAGCAACAGAACCTGCATCAGGCATTTCCCCGAAAGTGGTCATCGAGATGATCTTTCCACCTAGATTTTTTTCGTAAAACTGAAAAGCCTCGCGGCAGTTCTCTTTGTAATTGACATAAATATCCAGCTTCATGACGATGTTTTTACGTCTAAAAATAAACAATCAAAGAAATATGATGAAATAATAGCGCGTTGTATGAAGAAATGTCAACGATTTCTTTTGCAAAATTTGGTAAAGAACTGAAAGAACATGGCAGTAATTATTTCCACCTAAGTGTAACTTTGTTTATGTCTACCACAATACCAAAAAGAAAAATTGATATACCCATCTATCAGCTGCAACATAACAACGGTACTAGCAGTAGCATGATAGAGGTACGTGCTGCCAAAGGGGAGCCACGTGAACCGGACGTTGATTTTCTTATTCCTCATCGTAAGGATTATTATCTATTTGTATTAGTTAAAAAAGGTAGTAGCAGGCATTGGGTTGATTTTGTGCCTTATACCCTAAAAAGGGACACATTCTATTTTACCATTCCACAGCAAGTGCACCTTAAAGAAGACATGCAGCCAATGCAAGGGATGATAGCGTGCTTTACCGAAGAACTTCTACAACTTGCTGAACATAAGATGCTACGATCTCTTCCCATTATCCAAAACCTGAGTGGCGGACATGAACTTGCCTTAAGTGCAAAAGAAGTGCTGTTCATTGAAGATCTGATGAATAAGATGCTCGATGAATTTAATTCTGAAGATCGTTTACGAAATGATATGCTTTATTCGTTGTTGCGAGTATTACTTATCTATCTGAACAGGATCTATGAAAAACAGTTTAGCGGGAATGTGATCACCAGGGATTTGCTTAAAAAATTTCAGTCACTAATCGGGGAGCAATATAATCTATTGCATGATGTGACAGGATATGCAAAACTGCTTAATCTAACAGCCGGGCATCTTAATGACGTAGTAAAGGACCAAAGCGGCAAAACAGCTATAGAACATATTCATAGTAGGCTTATAGTAGAAGCCAAGAGAAGATTGTTGCATACAGAGCTAACAATACAGCAGATAGCAGATGAGCTGGGCTTTAATGATGCTGCATATTTCAATCGCTTCTTTAAACGCATAGCAGGCGTTACCCCATTGACATTCAGGAAAGACATCCGTGAAATGTACCATTAATGCCTTGATATTTGTAGCAGTCAGCTGAGAACGCCACAATAGCTTTGTGTTATGAACAAACAAAATGTATTGATTACGGGTGCCAATAAAGGTATAGGGTTGGAAACAGCACGTAAACTATCTAAGGCTGGATATCATGTGTTTTTAGGGAGCAGGGATAAGAGTAAGGGCGAGCAGGCTGTTGAAATGTTGCACACAGAAGGCTTGACAGATGTTGAGCTGATAGAAATAGATGTGACCGACGAGGAGTCTGTTGTCGGGGCTCATAAAGAAATTGCTCAACGTACGGACAAGCTTGACGTATTGGTGAATAATGCGGGCATATTGGGTTTGGTTCCACAAATGCCCTCAGCGGCAGATGATGCGAATATTAAAAGAGTTTTTGAAACAAACTTTTTTGGTCCGGTAAGAGTTATCAGGATATTTATGGATCTGCTGAAAAAGTCAGATGTACCGAGGATAGTAAATGTGACTTCTGACCTTGCCTCACTAACCTTACATAATGATCCGAACTGGATTTACTATCCCTATAAATCGGCTGCGTACCCACCATCTAAAACAGCTTTAAATGCATATACAGTTGCTCTGGCTTACGAACTGCGTAATACTGCGTTTAAAGTGAATATGGTAAATCCCGGTCATACAGCCACAGACTTTAATAATTACCGTGGAACGAAGAAAGCAGATGATGCAGCAGATATTATCGTACAATATGCTATGCTTGATGCAAACGGACCAAGTGGAAAATTTGTTAGTGATTATGGAGAGACCCCTTGGTAACCTGCAAGAAGAAGATTTTTTATTTTACATCCCTGGTATTGGCATAAATTCGTGCACTTCAATTGTAGCAGCAGGATTCCAGCTTCCCAAATGAGGATGACCCTGTAATAGTGATCTTGCTTCTTCCATGCTGTTAGCTTGCAAAATAGAATAGCCTCCAACATTTTTGTCGCTGTTTTTGCTATTGCCATCTGCAGTTAGTTGCTGACCGCCCATCAATGGAGAACCAAGGTCTACCAGGTGGTTGCCGCATTTTTTAGCCCATTGCGTCCACGGCTCCATACCTTTAGCCATTTCTTCGGCTGGCCTGCTCATCATTTGTTGTCTCATTTCGTCAGTCATTGGCGCATGATAAAGTACAAGATATTTTTTCATAGCATTATAATTTGAGGTGAAACCAAATATAATATTCCCAATTGAGAGGCAATACTTAACAATACTTAAATAGCATTTCTTTTACGTTGTTTTTTTGCAAGTATAAAAAACTATAATTCTTGAGAAGCTCCTTATTCTAACTACCATTGCCTGAAATGCTCTGCTACAGGCCCCATCGGCATATTGGCAGGAGGGGTTTTTGCACTTAGTATGATAATATCTCTTACCCCACGCCCACCATTTTTTGTTGTGTCTGCTACTTTTATTTCGGTGCCATAGTGCCACACTCTTTTGTCGTTCCAGAAGATCAGTTGCCCTGAAGGGATCATTTCGTTGAAGATCAATTCATCTGCTTTTTTGCCATTGTCATCCATCACGTATTGGCTTATGCCTGAATCATCGGCCACATTATCTCTGTTTACAACAAGCATTCCTACATGCCTGTTGCCGTCCTGGTGAAAACCTTCTACAGCTGGCAGGCCAATACGGTCCGTATAACAATCCACTCTCTGGAACTGCACCAGCAATACAGCATCGCCCCAACCAAAGAATGAAGCATAAAGCGTTAGTAATTTATGAAAGTCATCGCTATCGGTGATCTTGTTACTGATACGTGGATATTCCCTACGCATATCTCCATGCACAGGATTGTATTTGATAGATTGCTGCATGGCATACTGGGGTAGGTTCCAGCAGCAATAGCCGGTTTCTTCCGAACACCATGTCGGCGCTGCTTTGCTAAGGTATTTTGCACTCTGTGCATCGTTCATGCCACTTAGCTTGTTTACCATATCTATATGATCGTCTATTGCGCCAATTGCTGTAGCTTTCTGATGTTTTATCCTAAACCATGCAACCGATTTATACCTATAGCCATCTTTTATGTACGGATCAACAGGGATCTCATCAAAATATTTAGCCCAGTTTTTTACATCTATTATTTTTGAAACATCCATAGCCTGGTATAAAAAAGTAGATAGATCTAACTCTATAGGTGGTGCTTCGGATGTTACAATGGAAGTACTTAAAGATGCCAGTTGGGTAATATCATTGTGGGTATTCATGTTTCGTTTATTATAAACAAATTTAGGTTTTGTAAGGCGAATGTTTATAATATGGTTATAAGTGTCATGTAAATAAAAGGGATGATTATTAGCTTATGTATATTTATGCCATTTAGTAACGAAAGCAGTGTATATACACAAAGCATGACGAATATCTTTATATGGATCATATCTCTAAGCAGTATAGCAGGTGTTATTCTCCGTCCTTTTAAAATAAAGGAAGCAGTTTGGGCAGTAGCAGGTGCGATTTTATTATTAATTTTTGGGCTGATCTTGCCAGCTGATGCAGGAACAGGTGTCGCCAAGGGCACTGATGTTTACCTGTTTCTTACCGGGATGATGTTGCTTTCAGAGACTGCACGAGAAGTAAAACTTTTTGACTGGCTGGCGGCACATGCTGCAAAAGCAGCTAGAGGATCTTCGGGTAGATTGTTTGCATTGATATATGTTGTAGGGGTAATTGTAACTGCATTTTTATCGAATGACGCAACTGCTGTAGTACTAACTCCGGCTGTAGCTGCAGCAGTGAAAACTGCTAAGGTAAAAGATCCGCTTCCTTATTTATTGATATGCGCTTTTATAGCAAATGCAGCATCCTTTTTATTGCCTATTTCTAATCCGGCTAATCTTGTTATTTATGATGGCAATATGCCTTCGTTGTGGCTTTGGTTGCAGCAATTTATCCTGCCATCTGTCTTTGCTATTATTACTACTTATTTTGTCTTACGGTTTACTCAGCGAAAAGAATTAAAAAATAGAGTGGAGCATAATATTGATATCCCTAAGCTTTCTTCTCATGGGCGTATAGCATTATTTGGTATTGTGGCAACGGCAATTATTTTGCTTACGTGTTCAGCATTAGGTATTTCACTTGGTTTACCAACTGCTATATCCGGTATCATTACTTCTGGTATTGTGCTTGTTTCTGCAAAAAAAAGCCCCTGGGTTGTTATAAAAGGAATTTCATGGTCTATACTTCCGTTAGTTGCAGGCTTATTTGTAATAGTTGAAGCAATTAATAAAACTGGATTTACCAATATCCTTACTAATGCTTTGCATCAACACACATCGGGCTCTATCGTTGCTACTGTTTGGAGCAGCAGCATTGTTACTGCTGTCGCCTGCAACCTTATGAATAATCTGCCCGTGGGTCTCATCGCAGGTAATGTGATACAGACAGGGTATATTCCTGAAATAATAAGGCGTGCTATCCTAATAGCTGTTGATTTAGGGCCTAATCTTTCTGTAACAGGTTCGTTAGCTACAATACTTTGGCTGGTTGTTTTACGAAGAGAAAAGGTAGAAATAAGTGCCGGGAAGTTTTTGAAACTTGGAGTATTAGTAATGACTACTGCGTTAGCGCTTGCCATTGTATCATTGTGGTTATAAAGAAGCTATCCTCTAACAATTTATTTACAATTTATTATCCAAGAGTTAACGCGAGATAATGCATGCACAGAAAGTGCGCTATTACTTTTGCCCCCGCGCTTAACTAAATAATTTTAACATGAAAAAACACATTTATCTCGCAGCATCGCTATTGATGTTTGCAGCTAACGTAGCAAATGCACAATTTGATAACACATTATTAGGAGCAGGAAGCTCTTTTGATTATCCTCTATTTTCAAAAATGTTCAGTGAATATGATCAAAAGGCCAGTGTTAAAGTAAATTATCAATCAATCGGATCAGGTGGTGGCATCAAAGAACTAACAAACAAAACAGTTGATTTTGGAGCATCGGACGCTCCCTTAAATGACGAACAGGCACAAAAAATAGCAGTTCCTGCGTTGCATATTCCCGTTACTGCCGGTGCGGTAGTAGTGAGCTATAATCTTCCAGGTGTTAAAAACCTTAAATTAACCGGTTCAATTGTATCCGATATATTTTTGGGTAAAATAACCAAGTGGGATGATGCAAGAATAAAGGCTGTAAATAAAGGTGTAACCCTGCCTTCTACTTCAATTATCATTGCACATCGTGCAGAAGGTTCTGGCACAACCAACATTTTTACTACTTATCTCTCTAAAGTTAGTTCGGATTGGGATACTAAAGTAGGTAAAGGCTCTTCTGTTAACTGGCCCGCCGGGTTAGGTGCTAAAGGTAACGAAGGGGTTGCAGGTCTTATCAGCCAAACTCCCGGTTGCATTGGCTATATTGAGCTGGCTTATGCTATTCAAAATAAGCTTGCATATGCTTCAATAGAAAATAAATCTCACAAATTTATCACTCCCACTGTTAAATCTACAAGCTCTGCTGCTAACATAAATATTCCTGCGGATGGTAAAGTTTCATTGACTAATACAGATGCAGCAGATGGCTATCCAATTTCTGGTTTCTCATGGGTTATCATCTATAAAGAACAAAACTATAACAATCGTTCTGCTGACAGGACTAAAGCAATGTTGAAATTGTTGTGGTGGATGATCCATGATGGTCAGAAATATAGCAGTGATTTAAATTATGCACCTCTTCCTAAAGCTGCAATTACTGTTGGAGAACGCATTCTTAAGTCAGCGACTTATAACGGGAAAGCAATTTTATAATACCAGAAAATTATAAGTTCCAATATAATTGCCCAAATTATTTGGGCAATTATATTTTATAATGCAATGTCTTTTGTAGCCTCAGCTTTCTTTTTAATAGCACTATTCTTAATAAACAGGACAGACATAAGAGCGCCAATAAAACATAAAGCAGATGAAATGAGCATTATCCTTCCATAAGCATTGATAAAGCTCTCGTGAAAATATTGTTCAATTTGCGGCCTTTGATTGACAGGTATGGTTGCTGGTACTTTGGCATTACCAAGGTTGACTGCTTGCATCATTATTGTCTCCTTCTCATTTTGAGCAAATGATAATTTATCTAATTGCTTTTGCAGGGCGGCTGTAAAAAACAACCCCGCCAGTGCTCCAAAAATAGCATTGGCAAAGACATTCGAAATGCGGGTTAAAGCATTATTTACGCCCGAAGCCATGCCGGAAAAATTAGCGCTTACAGAACCCATAACTGTAGCTGTAAGAGGTGCTACGGTAAACGACATGCCAAGTCCGAAG
>DATNFP010000058.1:0-14266 GCA_035606335.1 Flavipsychrobacter sp.
GGGAGAACATTTTCATTTGATCTGAATACGTCAAACAATCACAATACAAACCCGAGCCATTTGCTTGCCCAAAGCATTTTTTTGATCAACACATCCCTGAATGATACATTAAACCAGCAAACTACTTTAGGACAAAATACATGGAGCGTTTCAGGTAATGCAACTTATACGGAACCGATAGCAAAGAATGGCGAGCTGCAGTTTCAATATTCTCTGAATTATCTACCAGGTACTTCCGCAAAGGATGTTTACTTCTACTCAAACGTGACAGAAGGATATACCTTATCAGATAGCCTGTTATCAAGTACTTTTAAAAGCGAGAATATAGCCGATAAAGTAGGTGGAAGCTATATGTTTCAGCATAACAAACTGCAATTTTCAGCCGGTCTGTATTATCAGATAACCACTCTGCATAATACTCAATATCTGCCGAGCACTTATCAGCTCGACAGGACTTTTTACAACATATTACCTACTGCCACATTTCAGTATATATTCTCACCTACCAATTATTTTCATTTCACTTACATCACATTTACCTCTGCACCTACGGTTACACAGTTACAAAGTGTGATAAATAATACAAACCCTCTACAGCTCACTACAGGCAACCCGGCATTAAGACAACCCTACGAACATAATTTTTATGCAAATTATTTTTCTACAGATCCTGCGTCGTCATCCACATTTGTTGTTTCGTTATCAGGCAACTATACTGAAAATTATATCACCAACAATTCCATAATAGCAGAAAACGATACCGTGTTAAGAAAAGACATTACTCTTCCCAAAGGTTCGCAGCTTATTACTCCTGTAAACAAAGATGGGAACTGGAATGTCAATACCTATATAAGCTACGGGCTCCCGGTAGATCTGATAAGATCTAACATTAGCCTTAACATAACCGGCGGAATGGCAAAGATACCTGCTATTATAAATGATCAGATCAACTATGCTAATACTAAAAGTGGTGGAATAGGATTCACAATTAGCAGCAACATAAATGAAAATATCGACTTTACAATAGCATCTAATACATCACTTAATTCAGATAAAAACTCACTTAATACAAGTCTTAATAATTTATACATAAGGCAAAATAGCAATGCAGTCTTCAATTTAATTTTTCTGAAGAGGTTTGTGTTCAATACCGAACTATTCTATCAATATAATTCCGGTTTGTCTGCCGGTTTCGACCAGAGCTATTTATTATGGAATGTGAGTGTTGGACGAAAGTTATTTAAAAACAGGCAGGGAGATATCCGGGTAATAGTGTATGATTTTCTGAAACAGAATAATAATATACAGCATACCGTTACAGAAACATACATCCAGGATATGCGCACAAACATTTTGCAACGGTACTTTATGCTTACATTCACTTATAGTCTAAGGGATTTGAAGCAATAGTTTTTAGCATAAAAAAAATGAGGCAGGTATTAACCTGCCTCAATGAAAAATATTATTTGTGTCTCAGTAAATAAACTAATGTGATATTGGTATTTATGCAGGCAATAGGTTCGTTATAATTATCAATCTTTCTTCCGGCATTATTAAGTCTGTCTACATTATCAATTTTAAAGTTGGGTTTCGAGTAGAAATAATCTGCATTGAGCATTATACCAAATGAGTTGCTTATGTTATAACGCAAGCCGGCACCCGCCTGTAATGCAAAAGTAGTAGCAGTGGCAGGTTTTTGATAAAACTCGGGATCCGTTACACCACCATCAGTTAATATAACATTATTGCCTGCCAGAGAAGCATTTGCTAAACCGATTAACACTCGGAAATCAACTGATAATCTTTTGCCTGCTGGTATTGAATAATATGGACCCACCAATATGTTTAGCACATGATTATCTCCATTAGTTTCAAGGTACACACTATCCACATCAAAAGATTCTTTTAATCCGTTAGCCATGTTCTGAACACCATTAAATGCATATTTGTGATAAGAAATCAATGCGCTTATCCCGAAATTCTTATTCAGAAAATAAGTGGCAGTAACACCAAAATCAGATCCTGCTTTTGCGAATCCGGATTTAGAATTATCGTAATCGGCTTTTACATAATTTCCAAAAGGAACAGATAACCCACCTGTTATTCCGAATATCCATTTAACATTTGTTGATTTTGCTTGTTCTGTTTCCTGTGCAATACTGTTATAAGGCAATAATGATCCGGATGTCGCTATCATTACAAAAAGTGCTGCTATTATTTTTCTCATTTTTTAATTATTTAGAGGATTAATTATTTAATGTATATCGTGAAGTTTACGTCAATATCAATAGATCCGCGATTACAATCCCCATTTTTCACATTGGGCTGATGATGCAGTACCACTTCAAGATTTCCTGAGCTTGGACTACCTGCCGCGAATTTATCAGCCAGACCCACTTCATGCTGGGGGGTATTGGTATCGTGATCAGTTCTTTGAACAGATAGATTAAGCCCCGGGGCAATCGTAAAACAAACGAGATGATAATTCTCACGATCCTGTATTTCGGGAGTTATATCAAGTGGCGGAGTTTTTGTCTCATCGAGGACCATAACTTTTACATTATAGACAGCATTTGCCCGTAATTTCATGTGTGCAAGGCTTGTATCCGGTGCGCTTGTATCGTTAGGGTTTAGCTTGGTCCATGCACAGCTTACCATATCAGTCGAATCTGCAACATTGGTAGCAACTAGCTTGAGTGTGGTAATAAATTCGTTTCCGGGTACAGGGGGCGCTACTGCTTTCTCCTGTTTGTTGCAGGCGCTCCAGAAAATAACTAATGTCATTATTGTCGTTAATAAAACTATACGTGTCTTGTTCATGTTTTTTTTTTAAAATGAATATTTAAGTCTTAAAATGTAATTGATGCCCAATTCGTCGGCATAATACCTGAAGTGGTTTAAGTAGTCGCGGTAAGCCACATTGGTAATGTTATCAACTGCAAACTGAATGTTTAGTGAATTGTGTTTAATGTGCAACAAGCACCCTACATTGGCATTCCATAAGGAATATCCTGCCGGTGGAGGTACATAATCTGTATGGGGCGGTACTCTTGTTTGTCTTGCGACGCTTATGTTATCTATCGAGACGTATGGCTCACTTACTTTTCCTATGTTAGGCAGGTGATATTCTATTCCATTGTCAAGGCGGTCAGCCGGCATATAGATGAGATGGTTATGTATCGTTTCATTATAGCCGCGTACAACAGTTGCTTTCAGCTGGTAAGTGAAGTTTGGCAAAAAGGCGTATTGTGCAGACACATCAACACCTTTAATATTTACGTTATCCTGCGTGAAAGCAAAAGCCGGGAATACTCCACTGATGGTTGTAACAGGCTGTGCCAAAGGCATTTCATAGATGTAATTCCAGATATTATTGTAATACAGGTCTATGCTGCTCCTTAGCTTATCAGAAGTATAATTCACAGAGAAGCTGGTATTAATTGAGCGCTCTGATTTCAGTGCCGAATCACCGATTTCGTAGCTGGCATCACTGAAGTGTACACCGTTAATGTATAGCTCGTTAATGCTTGGCGCTCTCCAGGCAGTTCCCGTGTTCAGGTTCATGGTAAGATGATCATTGAAATGATACAATGCCCCCGCAGTGCCTGTTATATTACTATACTCGTACGTTGTATTGTACAGAACAAGATTTACCGGGTTTCTCTGGTATACCTGAAGCCAGCGATAGTCGTACCGTATTCCTGCTTCAAATGTCAGCTTGTTTACGCTGTACCTTTCTATTGCAAATATGCCGCCATTATAGTCCCTGAAATTAGGTATGAGATAACGGATGCCTTTGAACACATTTCCTGATGTGGTGCCAGTAAAGCCAAAACTTCCGGTAAAACCGTTTTTATTGGGTTGTGTGTATATCAGGTCCAGCGTTTGAGTGATCAATTGAAAGCTGAGCTGTGGCTCTTTCAGAATGTTCGGATCAGTAGTCAGTGGCAGATCAGAATCATATTCTTTACGTAGATCTTTTTGTCTGCCAAAAGTTATATCCAGTTTTCCGCCATTGTGAAATTTATAGTTAGAGCTTGCTTTAAATAGATCGTGATAAACTGTCTGGTAGCTGCGTTGGATATCGTATGAGAAAAAGGAGCGCGTTAGTGGTCGTGGACTTTCAAATTTGATGAGCAGATCTTTTAGGCTTCCGCTTTCTGCACCTTCAAATATTCCTACTTCTGTGTTATACTGACTATAATAAACATTAAAGTCAAATCCCTTCCACTTATACCCCACATTTGCAGAAAAGTCGCCTTCCCTCAATCCGGTATTATTGAGATAGTAATGAGGGGTACTGAAATTGCCTGCATCTTTAAGTGTGCCCTGTATTCGCCATGATAAACCTTCAAGCGCTTTGTCAAAAGCACCTTGCAAAGAAGTAGATAATGCTCCCATTCTCCCGTTGCTGGCTCCTATAAGATAAACATCTCCTGTGATGCCTTTTTGTGTTGGCAGGTCATCAGGCGAAAGCAATACAACGCCCCCAATTGCATCAGAGCCGTAACGAACACTTTCCGCACCTTTTACTACCGTAATTTTATTAGCAATAAAAGGGTCAATTTCAGGAGCGTGTTCTGAACCCCACTGCTGTCCTTCCTGTCTTACGCCATCGTTTATTATTAAAACGCGGTTGCTGTACAGACCATGAATTACTGGTTTGGACAAGGTTGGCCCCGTTTGGACAGAGTTCAGGCCGGGAAGTTCCTTTAGCGCCTGTCCTAAAGTGGCGCCACGTGTTTGTTCAAGCGCTTTGCCGCTCAGCTCTGTTTGTGTAGCAGTATGCAGGTCTTGCAGCCGTTCGCCCTTCACCACAACTTCTCCTAATTCGTTTTCTCCTGATGCCAATACTATTTGTATGCTTTCAGTATCTGCAATGTTTATTACTACCCTGGTTTTTTTATATTCAATAGCCTCACAGACAAGAGTGTCCTTGCCTCGGCAAATATTAGTTATTGTAAAATTGCCATTGGTATCTGTTGCTGCTCCAAGGGATGTAGACAATAATCGCACAATAGCTCCTACGACAGGACGCTGATGTTTGTCCGTTACTTTGCCTTGTAGCTCATAAATACACACCTGTGCATTACACATCGGCGATGTAATAAGTACAGCCAACAGAACCATGGCATTGATGAAACGTGCCACGATACTTGTTTAATAAAAAAATGAATAATTACAAGCTATGCTGTAAGAAAAATGTTACTGAAAATCGTGCATTAACACATGGGCGGACCGCGTAAGGAAACTACATTGCTACTGGGTGTAAAATGGAAATGATAAATGGGCAGCGTCCATTTTGTGTAGTGTATGATCTCTTCGAACGATAGATATTGTTTTTCCGAAGAAAGGAACGAGCTTACTACAATGTTTAGGAATGAACAGTGCGTATGAACTGTCCTTATTACTACCCCCTTCTCATGATAATTCTCAACTGAGTCGCGGTGATTGGCAAATATATTGTGCAAAAACTCTCTCGGGGTGATCCAGTAAAGGAACACCAGGAACATTAACCCGCTAACTATTTTGGTTAATTGTTTTCTCAAGAGATTGTTTGTTGTAATTACAAATTTAAACTTATTAGTACTTCATAAAATAATTTATCCGTAATTCCCCCTTAAGAGGGGAGTTACGGATAAATATCATGATCATCTATAAAAGGTTCAATCAATAACTCTTTCCCAAGTTTCAATACACTACCAGTTTTTCGGTATGAGTTTGATCAGGAGTTATCACCTGTACCATATATATGCCTTTTGCCGAAATAACAGTAGCAGGTATTTCAATTCTGCTAATGCTTCCACCTACTTGCTGATGAGTATTGTAAATTGTTTTTCCCGTCACATCTGTAACTATAATCTGTGCAGGAGCATTGCTGTTTTCTTTTATTATTACATAAGCGTTTCCATTAGTAGGATTAGGAGCTACAGCTATTCCCTTATTATCAGGAACAAGTGTGTTTACACCTGCGGGGAAAATGCTTACGTTAAACCGATCCATATAAAAATTATTGCTGGTGGGTATACCGTTGTTTTCTCCTCCTCCTTCCGGCCTGTAGCGGAAACGGAAAAAGGTATTGTTTGTTTTTGCTATAGACGGTAAAACAATGCTCTGTAAGCTCCATTCGGTTTGAGAAAGTGGTTGGTAAGGAATGCCGAGTGAGCCATTATTATCAATATCTTTTTTTGTTAAAGATTTTAATGGTTTCCATGTTGTTCCGCAATCTGTAGAATAAGAAACATCCAGCGTATCTGTCATATAAATCGAATTACCGGTACGTGATGTACCTGCGTACATAAAGTTGAGATTAGCATTATTATTTGTGGCCATGCTGGTGAGGTCTAAAGCAGGGCTGAAAAGATCGGCGAAATCTCCTTGTGGTGCGCCAATATAAAAGCTTGGATATGTGCGGGGATCGTAAGCAGTATAAGTAACACAATTCTTATCGTAAAAGCCTGTTTGATTATTATACGACCATTTATAAGGTGCATCCGAATAATAGTTGAATATCGGCCATTTATTCAGATCAGCGCTTGGAGAGAATTCTTCATAATAACCCTCAGCCGGAATACCTGTAGGGTCAGCCACATACACTAAACTATCCTTTGTAATTGTATTTGTCCCTGCGTTCGATGTCACTGTCAAAGAAATGCTTACCCATCCTGTTTGTGAGAATTTATTATTGACAATAGGATCTGTAGAGGTAGCATTTGTCGCTCCATTAGAAAAAGTCCAGCTACGTGTTGCGATAGTATCATTCCAGCTTTGGTCAACAAAACGGAAAGTCTGGCTTGAACACATATAATGACTTACTGCAGCTGTTTGGCTTATGCTCGAAAAAGTAGGATTGGCCACAGAAAAATCTGCAACAGGAGCAAGATCAGGAACAGGCTGGAGGGCACCTGTACGTGTAAGGTTAAAGGTAGTCCACAGGCTGTCTCTTCCACCTACATCACTATAGGCTGCGGCACGTGCACGCACTGTCTGGCCTATTGTAAACATATTTTTACAGCTTGCGTAGTTCATTATATTTGAAACATTGCAGGTATCGGGATAGTCAACCAATGAATCTACTCCCGGAACGCTGCTGGGGTACATTTTATAATTGCCTGTCGCGCAAATTGTATCGTAAACATTGCATGTACCGAAATCACCTTGCGTTGGCGGAGTGTCGTCTACGAGATCATCGCCACCACAACCTTTTAATGGAGTATTAGTATTTCCCCATGTATGGTATAAGTTAAAATAGTGTCCTACTTCATGAGGAATTGTGGCGCCTTCGTCGTTACCCGTAATAGTTAAAAAAGGAGAAGCACACATCAGTCCATCCCAATAAGGTATTGCGGCACCTTCCGATGGGAAAATAGCGTAGGCGGCTACTACGCCCCCGCTTTCAGCAGCAAGTCCGACATAATTTTCAACCCAGATGTTCATATACGAACGTGGGTTCCATTCATCAAGTTTTGCCTGGTTATCTTTTCCATAGGAGAGATAACTATAATGCCTGGTGATACCTTTAGTAGAATTCCCCTGGGGATCCTTTGTAGCGAACTTAAATATGTAGTTCATCTTACCCACATACTTCTTGAATATAGGTATCACAACCGATGTATCATTCCTTAACTGGTAGAAATCGTTAAGGTTATTGAGCATGGCTGTTATTTTATTATCCGGTACATTTTCACTGCCATAATCATGTATTACATGTACCACCACCGGGATGATAATCGTAGTATCTCCACTAGCCGTTGTCCTTTCAAGCTTGCTAAGGTCCATTACCTTTATCTTCTCTGAGATATCCTTTTCCAACTTGTCGTTATATTCCTTGATCTTATCAGCTAATTCCGGGTGTTGCCTTAGTATCTGTTGCTGCATGGGAACAGTGCCGCAAAATTGAGCTTCGCTAATACTGCAGATAAGCAAAGCAGACATGAGTAAAAAAAATGACTTCATAACTGGGCATATTAGTTTTAAGAAAAGAGTTTACTACGAATAATAGAAAGACGTATTTAAAAAAACATTTCTTTGGTGCCCCTGCTATATTTAAGCCAACATGGCGCTATCTTACATCACAATTTTATTAAGCTCTACATAAAAGGCTTCATCCTGTACTACCTGCAGCCCTATTTCATTTAGCAGTGGTGCGATTTTTTCATTCATTCTGTCCGCGATCAGCATGTCTTTTGCTAACTCTTCCGTGGTACGTATATAGGCAGGTATTTTTTCCTTTACTTTCTGCATCACAGAGGTCCATGAGTGCCCTTTCAGTGTTTTAAGCTTTGGTGTGCATAGCCGGAAACCTACAGTCCCATGCACTGTTAATAAACTTCTTCGTCGGTTAAATAAGGTATCTTTCTGTTCCTTACAGTATGCTGCCAATATCTCAACTGAATCATTTTTCTTGGTTTGCAAATGGTTTAGCTCACTGTTATATTTCTCTTTGATGCGCCCCATTTCTGTTTCTATTCTAAATAATATCGCTGCTTCTTTTGTGGCAGAGCTGGCATATTGAGAGAGTGCTTCTTCGAATTGGACAATAGTTATATTTCCTGATATTTTTGGATCGGCTTTTTTGGGCATGCGAATATTGTTTTATCCTTTTAGGAAAGGTATAAGTATATGGTTTCGGATGTTTCGATAATTATCGATGTATCGTTAACAGGCTCGATTCAGGCAGATGATATTTGGTGAGCCTGTTTATTCTTTTTACAATGCGGGAACGCTCAAGCCTCTTTTTATTTATATCTTCTCCTGATGCCACATGCTTATTTATATCAAGCCAATCACTTATGGCATACACTTCTCCCATCATTATGTCTGCTAATGCAGCACTAATATTTAGGTTCGTCTTATTTCTCATATTGTTCTTCATTATCTTTTTCTTTTTGCTTTGTGTCTTTTATCAATCACGGCAAGTGTTTCATTCACAGCTATAGTCGTAGGCTGGTCGGGGATGGCTATGCCGCTTTGTGTCCATAGCTGGTAAAAGGCTAATGCTTCAGCGCCTGTAAACGCCATAGTATATTTTTCCTGCTCCCTGGATAGCATTTTAAAAAACTTGTCATACAGTTCTATAAGGTGTTCCCTTATCAATTCTTCATGATCGTCAACAGGGGTGAACTCATTTACCTGGTCTTGATACAGGTGGCAAAGGGTTTGCAGGCGGTCATAGCTCATGCGGAACCTGATTAATCGTTTATCCATTGTTCTATTGCGTTTTGTGCGGTGATATATTTTTGAGTGAATTGCAGATCCCTTATCTCCAAAAGATTTTTACTCCTTTTAACAGCATCAATGATGGTAGCATGGTCCTGCCCGAATAATCTGCCGATAGCTGTAAATGATAAAACGGGGAAATACCGTTGCAGCAGAAGGGCAGAAATATGACGCCCCTCAACAAGGTCAGTGCGGCGTATTCTATTGCGATGGAATCCTTTTTCTAATTTTAAAGTGCTACCTACAAGGTTTATCAATTCCTCAGGTGTTTTCTCTTCATGTTCGGAAACGATCAGTGATATTTTTAATCCTGTAGTATTCCTTATTCTCCGTTCAGCGTCACGGCTTATATCCATTGCCGTTTTTAATCTCAAAGCATAACTCATAATATAATTATTTATCTATTTACAGAGTACTTTAATATTTTTATAATACATTTGCAATTATTCTATTATTATTCGCTAATTTTGATAAGCGAAGCATTTATTGCAATACAAAAATACAGTATTCTGTAATTACTAGCTATTTGTACAGTACAATGTAAATAACATTTTTTGTGGAAGACGTAACAAGAAGATTTTTAGCGTTTTGTGATTACTTGTTAGCAGAAGGCATAGTTAACAACGATTCCCAGATTGCTGTATCTATCAGCAAAAGCCCGTCATTTATGACCGAATTACGCAAAGGAAGGTCTAAAGTAGGGCTGGATACCATACAGAATACTGTAAAAACATATCACGATGTAATAAGTGCTGAATGGTTATTGCTGGAAGAAGGCGAAATGCTGGATAAGAAAAGGAGCGCTGCCATTAGCCGTGTTAAAAAGAATACTAAAAGCCTGGAACCCATTACAGGTGAAATGATCAGTGTACAGAGCCACAATCGCAACGTTGTGCAGATACCCGTTACGGATGTATCGGTGGCTGCAGGAAGTGGCCGGCTAAATGCGGACTTTATAGAAACTGCTGATTTAATAGCCTTACCGCAAAATATGGTGGATAAAGGATTTCATCTCTGTGTCCGCAACAGGGGCGAAAGTATGGCGCCTACTATACAGGATAGCTCGTATGTAGTTGTGAGGTTGCTCGACCGTTCTGAATGGTATAACATCCGTAATGAGCATGTATACGTGGTGACAAATACTGAAGGCAAATCTTATCTCAAACGGGTAAAGAATCGTTTTCAGCGAGGCTTTATTACTTTAATGAGTGATAACCCTGATAAGGCTTCTTATCCAAATTTTAATTTACAGGAAGAGGAGATCCATAATATATGGTATGCAGAATGGATAATAAGCGCTAAGATGCCGAACATACATGCACAATATTATGACAGGCTTCAGGATTTGGAAGATAAGTACGAAGACGTGATCAATATGTTACAACAAATAGTTCCGGAAAAGAAAAAGTAAGATTATTGCTGAGCTTGGTCTAATCATCACCGGTAGATACATCAACCCCATCAAGCTCATTATTTACAGAAATGATTTTCTTTTTCTTGCAGTCAAATTTCACCTCATAGGCGATTACATTTACCGCTCCCCTTTCTTCTTTTATATACCCTGTTATTATATTTTTTTGCTCATCATTTCCATCTTCACTTACATTATTATCAATCTCATACGATGCCCTCGCTACTTCACCGGTGGCTTTAAATAATGAATCCATCTTTCTCTTCTCTGCCTTATACTCTTTTAGTGTCACTATTTGTTTCACGAAAATGGAGCTATCAGATTGTATATCAGCTGGTTTCGCCTTCTGTGCGTAAGTATAGCTTGTAGATATTGCAAAAGCAAAAAAAGTAAATAGAAGTATTTTACTGGAAGTATTCATGATCTAAGAAATACAACTCAATATAAAGCAATTATGATAATCGAGAAAATATAGATCATTAGACTTTACTCCAATTATGTCTTCTTCTGGCAATATTGAATGTACCAACAAAATTATCGGGGCAAAGTTCCTTCAGGGTTTTACCATGACCATATTCAAGATTATTTTTTATTCTCAATGCTTCCCACAGATCCTCATTCCTTAATCTACTACCATCTTCAAAATAATAAGTTCCTCCGTTAGCTTTGTTAGCTTCAAATAACCCGAATTTCTCGCCACTATTTAGCTTTTCAATTATCTCCTCTATACTTAGGTTTTTTTTGGACCCTAACATACCAATTAATTATTTAATAGATAAAAAGATTACATAAGACAAAAAAACGCATACGAAAAACCAGAGATAGAATTTTTTGAGATACTTTTTTATTTCCTCTATTCGTTAGTAAAAGTACCGAAATGAGATAGATAAATCTTGTTATATTATGATAGATAAAGAAAAATTAATCATAGTTTTTTATATTAATAACTTCAATAGTTTTTTTATTCCAAATAGGACTAACCTTGACTAAATACCTATCATATTTAGGCTTAACGAATTAGGTAGAGGATACCCCGGTAAAACCCCCCTTGTCTATCAACCCCGCGGAAATAAATAAATATTTATTTTTATTTTATTTCTAATTTTTATTATTTAATTTTAAAGTCCTGCTAAATTTTTTTTAACTAGTTAAATATATCCCCATGGTTGTAGTATACAAAATTGAAGACTATAAGGTGGATAAAAATACATTCGTAAATTTTCATCCAGACATCGACATTTTCAAATTGTGGGAAAATGTGATAGCAGATAATGAAAGCATGATAGAAAAATCGCAGGCTGCAATTATATTCAAATTGATTGGTGGGAAATTTAAAGTTGTGACCGACACTGTACTTTTAATAATACTCACTTTTGAGGTTAATAAATTGGCATTTGAGCATAAAGCTCAACCGGATATTTCATTACTTATATCAGGCTAATAATTCTAACAAAAGACAGAATTATATACATTACTATTTCCAGAATTATAAGCATTGCTTTCCATAAAAGAAAAAAAGAAGCTTAGGTGAAAACCCAGGCTTCTTTAATTTTTACTAACCGTACGCAAACTAATATCAAAAATGCAATAAATAAATTACCTTAAAATGAAGTAATTATGAATTAATACTATTGTTTTGCCGGACTACAAATTGTGTTGTAATAAATAGGAAAGCTTTAATTTCTTGCCTTGCTTTGTCTTGTAAAAAGTAATAAGTACACAATGATAAACAACATTGAGGTAACTGCAGATGCTACTATTTTCAGGAGCAGGTAGCTGATATTACCCGGGCTCCATAGCTCAATGGTAAAGAATACGATATGATGTAATAGAATAAGAAATCCGCTGTAAACAAGAAAAGGCATCCATCCCATATTTTTTATAGATGGAGATTGATTTGCGTATTCAGATAAATTTTTTGGCAGCAATGCGCTTAGTACATTGGTACGTAAATAAGCTATGAATACCGTTGCGCATGCGTGTATACCCGCAGTATTCATAAATGTGTCAACAGTAAGGCCTGTAATAAATCCCAGGATAAGTAACCCGACTACAGATATTTCAAAAGGCAGTAGCAGTATAAATAAAGGATACACATAAGGTATGAAAACCGGAAAGCCTGCAGGATCCAGCCACCAGCGCAGCGTAATCTTGTTCAGTATCAGTACTTGTAAAAGTATGATAAAACAAAATCGCAGGAAATTTCTTAAATAAATACTCATTATTTAATCTTTGCTGAATCCTCTATTTGTTTTCGTTCAGCACCTAATTTATTTTCTACAACATACACATATTGCAGGTTACGGAAATTAGTGCTTGGACGTAAATATAAAAGCTGCAAGTTGTTTTTCTTTATTGTTTCAATATTGAATACAGTACCGATCAGCACATCTGCAGGGAAAAATGAATAACTTGTTGTAAAGATGGAATCGCCGGCCTTTACTTTTATTTGCTGAGATACATCTCTCATCAGCATCACATCAGGTTTCTTCTCATCCCATGTTACATAACCATAAGTACCATCTTTCAATTTGGCGCTCACTTTTTGTTCTACACTTAATACTGAAAGAATGCTGGCGAAGTTTTTTGATACATGTACCACCCTGCCTACAACACCATTACCTGAGATAACAGCCATATTTCTTTCTATACCCGTTGAGCTTCCACGATTGATGGTGATAAAATTATTAGCAGAACTTACTGAATTATTTATTACCCTCGCTGTGTGATAGATATAGTCTGCATAACGAACTACATGTGTAGAGTCGGCAGGTGCGACTACTCTATGCACAGTGCTATCTTTTACTACCTCAATGCTATTGATAGTAGATATCTTTTCCCGCAGTCTTGCATTTTCATTCAATAGGCTGTCATTCATTCTTCGTAATCCGAAATAATAAACAACATCATTCTGCTTCTGATACATTAGGCCTGTCATCCTGTTGGCCGAGCTTGTTATATCATTTCCCTGCAGGGTTTTAGTGTGGGCAATAAGCACAATGCACACTATCTCCAAAACAAGAAATAGTATGAAGTTGAAAAATCTTCTTATGAAAAGAATAAAATTGCGCACCTCTTTATGACGATAACCGGAAACGGTAATTTAAATATCAGGACAAAAATAAATCACTTCAAGAACGTACGCTATTTTCTTATCTCTTACTGCATTAAGAAGTTATTTCATAAGAAATGGCATCTTCGCAATATGCTTTAGTGCCATACCTGTGCCACGTACTACCGCACGCAGAGGATCATCAGCAACGTGTACAGGTAACTTTATCTTATGAGAGATCCGCTTATCAAGACCACGTAGTAAAGCGCCACCACCTGTTAAGTACAATCCGCGACGATAGATATCTGCCGCAAGTTCGGGCGGAGTGCTTTCCAATGCTTTCAATATTGCTTCCTCTATTTTGAAAATAGATTTGTCGAGTGCCTCTGCAACTTCCTGGTAAGATACCATGATCTGTTTTGGAATACCTGTAACAAGATCACGTCCGTTTACTGCAATATCATCGGGTGGATTATCAAGATCTTTCAGCGCAGACCCAACATGTATTTTTATTTGCTCAGCAGTACGCTCACCTATCATTAGGCTGTGATACCGTCTCATCGCTTCCATTATATCTGCAGTAA
>DATNFP010000059.1:0-19636 GCA_035606335.1 Flavipsychrobacter sp.
GGGTGCATTTGGCATTCCTTATGGAAAGACCTCTGTATTTCAATTCGGCGCGTATTTTTCTGGCAGGTATAATCTGAACATCACCAAGAACATGCTATTCACCACAAGGCTTGATCTTTATTCCAACTACTTAGCAAAAGACACTAAGGATAGCACAGGACATGTGATCAAAAAAGACAACCCCGGTAACATACAAGTGTTGTGGGATAATCTCTTCTCATGGAAGATAGCCAAGTATGTAAGCATCACATTTGCTGCTACGCTTATCTATGATAACAATATACCTTACGACAAAAACACTGTAGACGCCAGTGGTAATGTAGTGCCTAAAAATCTACCGGGTGATAACCTGGGCTGGTGGCAGATAAAGCAGATATTTACCATCGGGCTTATTTATAAATTCTGATCTTATTCTTCAATTTTCCCCATGAGAGTATAAAATACTACTGTGGGGAATTTTTGTTTTGTTTTTTAGCTGAATGCCTTGCTGGTAGGGAGTTATGCAGTATTGCTGCAATGTAACATGATGCCCCAATCATGCCCCGTTTGCGCCGCAGTAAGCCGCGATCTTTTCCCGTTCCTCTTTGTTGTTTTTCTTTTTCATAATAGTGATTGTGTTTTAAAAAATGGTTTACCATGCAAAGGTTGGAATGAAACGGGAGATGATAAAATCGGAGTTTTATGATTATGTGAAAAGTGTATAGTGATTATACCGTTTTGTGCAGTCTATTGGCTTTGTTCTGGATGACAATGGGGTGAGGGCTGTGGTTCTTTGATTAGGGAGATTCTTCATTGCGCGGCTTTCGCACAAAGGCTTTAGGCTTCATTCAGAATGACAATATGGGTGTGGGTTTTGGTTCCTTGATTAGGGGTAAATTGCTCTTGCTTAATGAGATCCTTCACTGCGCGGTTTGCGCACAGGGCTATTGGCTTCGTTCTGGATGACAATGTGGTGTGGGGTGTGGTTCTTTGATTCTGGATGACAATGCGGGTGTGGGTTGAGGCTATTTATTTGATTCGGATTGGGAGGGGAATTTATTTGTTGTAGAAGTTGTTGGAGGGGGTGTGTTCCCATTTCCGTTTTGTTCGCTTAGTATTTTGATCTCGGTTTTTTCTTTTTTGATGTTTTGGCGGAGGAAAGCGAAGAGACTCATGTACAGATTGGCGATCCATACGAGTGAGAAGCCTGCTATTATGTAGCCGCGCCAATCAGTAAACAACAATGTGTAGTGGGTGATGATAAGGAGTAAGATAGTTACATAATGACTGAAACAATATTCGCATGTGAAGAGGTAAAAGAATTTCCGTTGCCATAATGCTTTACAATCCTTGCTTCTTTTTACGCAATACTCTCTTGGTTCGCGAAACACTTCTTCATTGGTGACAGTCCAGGCTATGCAGGCAATGGGTATTGCCAGTACAAAAAGCCATAGAATTTGTTCATAGATCATCATAAAGAGTGATAGATTGTGAATTGCTAACAGAGGATAAGTTATTCTATAGTGATTATTTTCATGTTTATGGTTGGAAAAACCATGCCAGTGCCTCTTAATTCGTACCTTTAATAAATGAAAAGTGTAACTATCAGTTACAACGGAAGAGAATTTTTCCTATTGTATAGCCGGATCGATAATGGAAGTGATATTTCATTTTCGGTAGAAATAAACAACCCTTACCTGAAATCCCGTGTGCATGTAAATAAGGTCTATGAATTTCATAATACGGTAGATAAAACATGGGAATCCCGGTATGAGAACGCGACACCTGAAAGCAGGCAGCTTACCATGGAGATAAGGGACAAAATAATAGCCCAGGAAGGTCTGTAAAGCAATAATCACCTTGTTAAGACGGGAATAATAACTAAGTATTTTTCTACCAGGTATTTGTTAATGAATTGTTACTGAACGCAGGTGATTCTTTGGTTGGATATTATTTTAAGATATTCATAGTCAGAGGGTTTTGATTTTATTCACATTTTATAAACATACGGGGATGCCTTTAAATGAAATTTTTGGGGCTATAAAGGAATTCTGTCAAAAAGGAGATGAGAAGATAGATGTTTCTGACTGCCACACAGCAATACAATCGATGACCCAGATACAGGGGAGTGAGCTGTATGTGTACCTTGAAATATTGGAAAATATGAAGGTGATCAGGTATGCAGATGCAGAAAAAAAGTCCATTATACTCACGGAAATGGGAAAACGCCTGCAAAAGCTTCCATCGTCGATGTCGAGCCCGGCATTTTGAATATAAAACATAGAAAGTATCTTTACGCAAACCCCTTGCGTACCTATGCAAATTCCCCAAACAACAATACACAATTTTAAAAAAAGCGGCGTTCTTATTTTTTTTCTACTTTTCGCTTTTTCAATCTTCTCGAGGCAAAAATGTTTTTCTCAAATTGTCAAAAAAGATAGGTTGCTAACAGGGTGGTATTTTATATCTCGGAACAAGACTTCACAAAGAAGGGAGATGATAAAAACAGACGAACGTTATTTTATTGTTAGACAACCGATAGTTACAGCCAATAATTTTTTAGAGGTATTTTTTGCTGTAGATTCAGACACGAGTGGCTTTAGTATATTACGATTATATATGCGACTAGATGGAAAAGGATATAAAAAACTTTTACGGATGGTCAATAATTCTAATTATACAACTCTCGGGTTGATAATTAATAACAAACTAATAGATACGCTTAATGTTTCTTCTTTAGTGCCTCAAGGAGACGCTTTTGGTATATATAGAAACGTATATTCCATAAATGAGCTCAAAGAAATGGCTGACATAGTTGTAAATGAAATTCCTTCGGAACGTAGGAGGTCGGCCACACAAGATATTCCGGAACTCCTCCAAAAAGTAGACAAGAACAAAAATCATATTCTTTATTAACATCTTAAAATAGTCTCGACATTTACCTATGCAAATCCAAACTGTAGCTACAACCAACTTTAAAAAAAGGATCTTCCTCGTTCTTTCCCTGTTTTTCGTTTTTAATAACAGTCATGCTCAAAGTCATTTCTTTGCTGAAGTGGGAATTAATACTGAATCCAACGCTGCAGTATCGGGAATATATAGTCTCGACGTTTCAAAGAAATGGGGTCTTGGAATTGGCGCCACTTTACAACGGTATAGTACTTTTGTAAATTCCAACTTTATCAAAATAGTTTCACCCAATGTATACGACGAGCATATATGGCGCCCCTCATTTTATGCAGATGTAAGAAGAAAATACGATCATAGGAAAAACGAAATAAATTGGTTCCTTGATTTTGGAGGTGTGCTTTATCAGAATAGCTATTCTTATCCAATTTATAATTATACTGATAATATAGGCAATGCCTGGTATGAAAGCATTGGTATAGGCTACTATAGAAAATTGAAAAAATCGCGTATTCGCCCTTATATTAGTTTACGGCTACAAAACATTCTTTATACCCAAAAAGAAGAATTAGATTTTCAGCGACGTGAATCTTTTATTGGTGAATTTTATTTCATGCTGGCGATTGGGGTGAAGTTCCCTTAATTGGTGAGATTCTTCACTTCGCAGCCTGGCTGCCAAGCTTGCGGCTCCGTTCAGAATGACATTTGAGGGGGTGTTTTGAATAATTTGTATCCTTAATTTATCTCTATCTATTTCCCATTTTTGTATAACTATTTTTTTCAGTTTCCCAATTAAGTTTTACTTTTCGGTTAATGTCTAATACTTACCAGATAAAGCTTCCCCAGTTTGAAGGGCCTTTTGACCTGTTGCTGTTCTTTATAGAGCGCGACGAGCTGGATATATATAATATTCCTATTGCTACCATTACCAAAGATTTTCTTGATTATATCCATCATTTGGAGTCGCTGAATATAGAGCTGGCCAGTGAGTTCATACTGTTCATATCCACTCTTATGCGCATTAAAGCAAAGATGCTGCTGCCTCGCCGTGAAGTGGATGCCCTGGGCAACGAAATAGATCCGCGCCAGGAACTGGTAGATAAGATACTGGAATACAAGCGCTTTAAAGAGGCATCGGAAGAGATGGCGCTGATGGAAGCAGAGCGCCTGCTGCAACAGAAGCGTGGTAACATAAGGCAGGAACTGGAAGCCATAGGAGAGGAAAATGCAGAAGGTACGGAGATACAGACTGTAACTGTCTATAAACTGCTGCAGGCTTATGAAAAAGTGATAAAGCGCTTTAAGGAACGCACCAACAAGCCCCAGCACGTAGTGGTGAAATACAACTACTCGATGGAAGGACAGAGGGCTTTTATGCTGGATTATGTGCGGAATGAATCGCGGGTGGCTTTTGAGGCAGTTTTTTCACAATGTCAGAACCGGATACACGCCATATTTACATTTCTTGCCATGCTGGAGCTGATCCAGCAGAAATACATGAGCATACTGATAGGTACGGGCCGCAACAATTTCATCATAGAGTGGAACCCGAACAGGGAAGAGGATATAGAGGTAATAATCTGAAAACCAACACTTTAACAAAGTTTAAGAAGGAGTCTGGCACAATAATTGATATATTATAATTGTACTTCGGTACGTTGAAATTCCCCAGGCACTGTCGGACAGAGGTTTCGGGGACATTTCTATTTTTAGGGGTATCAGTATTCTTTTTCTGTTATATGAGTTTCGGAAGTAACGTTTAGCGGTATTACCTTTCCAAACGCCTGCATTGAGCCTTTTATCTCCTGGTTGCATTTGCTGCCGAGTACCATCCCGGTGGTAACATCCATATCAAGGTCGCCCGTCTGCAGTCCTCTTATTTCCATTTGCCCACCTTTCGATTTATTGGCGCCAATATTTGAATTGATTTCTATGTGAGCTATATTATCCGAAATAGAAACCAGTTTGTAAGTATTATCAAACGTCATGTTCATAAAGCCCATAGAGGTATTATAAGTATGCTTCCATGAATCGCCTTTTTTTACAGGCCTGCTTGGATATACATTCAGGGTTTGCAACATCATGGTACGCATAGAGCTATCGCTCACCTGTGGGTCGAAGCCTTGTGCGCCGGCCGCTGCCATAGTGCTATCTGCTGCGCTGGTAATTGCCTGCAGATTTTCTGATCTTACTATTTCGCCATTACCATTAAGAGTCAGGGTGAAAGATCTATTCAAAAACTGGCTCATATTGCGAAACACAGAGTCCTTTTGCTTAGTACTATCATTAGAGTCATATTCCATCGACATCATGCTGTTGCCCGATTTTATGGCAATACGGTCGTAAGTCACTTTTACCCTTTTATAATTGGCGCTATCAGGCAATATGAGATAAGAATATTCCATAGTGAGGTCCTGATTAATGGTTACCGATGCACCCAATCCTTCGGGTTCTATCACCTGGTGGGTGGTGAATATATACTTGTATTTTGCACCCGGCCCGGGATTGAACTTTAGTGTTGCGGGGCCGTTATTACATCCCTGCAGCAAAGCAGCTATAAGCATTATCCCAATGAAAAAAAGAGAGGAAAGTTTTTGCATAATATCCCTTGGTGTTACAAATATAGAAATACAATAACTCAAACAAAGTAGGGGAAAAATCATTTTTTGGCTATTGAGCGGCGAATATTGATTTTTGCAGTGCTTATGAGCGAAGAAAATGTACATATACTGGCAATAGAATCGTCTTGCGATGAGACGAGTGCTGCCGTGGTAAGCAATGGCAATGTATTAAGCAATGTGATAGCATCGCAGAAGGTGCACGCACAATATGGTGGAGTAGTGCCTGAACTGGCATCGCGGGCGCATATGCAAAACATAGTGCCGGTGGCGGATGTGGCGCTGAAGAACGCAGGCATAGACAAGCACGATATACAGGCAGTGGCTTTCACGCAGGCTCCGGGCCTGATAGGAGCATTGCTGGTGGGCGCATCGTTTGCCAAAGGCTATGCACAGGCGCTGAATGTGCCGCTGATAGCAGTGCACCATATGCAGGCGCATGTACTGGCGCATTTTATAGAAGATCCGAAGCCAACATTTCCATTTCTTAACCTCACTGTATCGGGCGGCCATACACAAATCGTGCTGTGCCGCGATTATCTTGATATGGAAGTATTGGGCGAAACGGTTGACGACGCAGCCGGAGAGGCATTTGATAAAACAGCCAAGATGTTGGGATTACCTTATCCCGGTGGCCCACTGATAGATAAATATGCCAAAGAAGGTGATCCACATAAATTCACATTCCCTGTATCGGAAATGAAAGGATATACCTTCAGCTTTAGCGGTATCAAAACGGCTATACTTTATTTCCTGCAGGAGCAGAAAAAACACGACCCCGATTTTGTAGAAAAGAATATGAATGATATCTGCGCCTCAGTACAATTCACCATCATTAAAATGCTGATGAGCAAGCTGCAAAAAGCAGCGGCAGATCTGAAGATAAACCAAGTGGGCATAGCAGGCGGGGTATCTGCCAATAGCGCATTACGGCGGGCGATGAAAGATACTGGTGAGAAAAAAGGATGGCAGGTATTTATCCCAAAATTTGAATACTGCACCGATAATGCGGCAATGATAGGTATAACTGCATACTACAAATACCTGAAAGGAGAATTTGCAGATATGACGGTAAGTCCATCAGCACGCGCCACCTGGTCATGAGCAATCAATATTTCCGTTTCAAACAGTTTACGATACAGCAGGATAGATGCGCCATGAAGGTATCTACCGATGCCTGCATACAAGGCGCATGGACACCTATATTGCCGGGAGTGAAGCATGTGCTCGATATTGGCGCAGGTACGGGACTATTATCATTAATGCTGGCGCAAAGGGATACGAATATTGAGATAGATAGTATAGAGCTGGATAAAGAAGCTGCGAAGCAGGCAAAAGAAAATGTGGCTGCATCAAAGTGGAAGGAACGAATTACTGTGATACATGCAAATGCAAAGGATCATCACTTCGCACAACAATATGATATGGTGATCTGCAACCCACCATTTTTTCAAAACAGCCTATTAGGAAATAAGAATGAACGGAATATAGCACGGCATACATTATCACTTACCTACCAGGACCTTATTGATATTTTGAAAAAGGTTTTGAAGCCAAGTGGCTATGCCTCTGTATTACTGCCATTTGCTGCCTATGAACAATGGGAAAATTTGTTGCAACAAAACGAATGGAATGTTTTTAAAAAACTGATAGTCAGGCCAAAAGACAATATGGAGCCCAATCGCGTAATAAGTCTGTGTGGTATTAATAAAGAACAATCACCGGATGAACAGCTAACCATATACGCAGACGAGCAGGAATATACTAAAGAGTTTGCTGACCTGATGCAGCCGTATTATCTGAAATTGTAAGCGCAGGATTGCGCTTCTGAAATAAGTAGAAGAGACAGATCACCATCCAGCCGATCCAGAATAAATAAGCACCAAGATGGAAACGCTCACCTAATAGATGGTGTTCCATATCGTGCCTGAAATCGTGATAAGTTGCGTACAGGCCAAGCAGCGCTGCTATAAAAGCAATGAGATGTGCGATCCTTGCTGTGGCCTTAGGCAATCTTTGCTGCACAACAAACTGAACGATAGATAATACCAATAGCGTGATAAAAACAACCAGGGTACCCTGCCACCATATTTTTAAAAAATGATACTGCTTGTAAAACAGATTTATCCCCACACGCCCTATCCACGATACTTTCGACATCAGGTATCCTGAAATGACAGATAAAATAGCAAGGAACAATATTAGCGGGGCGATTCTTTTCATAAGGCAAAATAAAAGAAATGTTGACAAGTCGCAGACACAATAAGATGAATTATCCAGTAATTTTAAAGAATATTGTGATGTAATTCAGGCCCCATGGAAACGATTTGCGACAAACTATTGAATACCTGCAAATGTAAAAACCTGATGGCTTTTTGTGAAGGAGAATTAATTTAAGATAAAACTCCCCGCATGAAAAAATATGATGCAATAATCATTGGTTCAGGACAGGCGGGTACGCCGCTGAGCAGAAAGCTGGGAAAGGCAGGATGGAAGACCGCAGTGATAGAACGAAGATGGGTGGGAGGCACGTGTATCAACGATGGTTGTACCCCGACAAAAGCGATGGTTGCTTCTGCAAAGGTAGCTAGCCTGGCCGGCAGGGCAGCGGAGTGGGGTGTTAAGGTAGATCATTTCTCAATAGATATTAATGCTATAATAAGACGAAAAGATGGCGTAGTGCATTCTTTTAGAGATGGCTTGGAAAAGGGAATAACAGAAACGCCCAATGTGGATCTGATATATGGGCATGCCAGATTTTCCGGTGATAAGGTAGTAAGTGTGGAACTAAGAGATGGTGGCACTGAAGAGCTATCCGCAGATCATATATTCATCAATACCGGAGGACGCACTGCAATACCATCCATACCGGGTTTGGAAAAAGTAAATTATCTCACCTCCACTACAATACTTGATATAAAAGAAATACCGGAACATTTATTGATAATAGGTGCTGCATATGTAGGTATGGAATTCGGGCAAATGTTCGGGCGCTTTGGCAGCAAAGTAACAATGCTTGAATTCTCACCACGCCTGTTATCAAAAGAAGACAATGATGTTGCTGAAGCCATTGGTGAAATATTAAAGGCAGATGGTGTCACTATACACACCAATGCAAAAACGGAAAAAATAGAAACAGGCAGTGATGGTAAGATCATTGCGACCGTAAATATCAATGGTGAAGATCAGCAGATAGTATGCTCACATATACTTGTCGCTGCAGGGCGACTGCCTAATACAGATGACCTCGGGCTGCAAAACACAGGCATTAAAAAAGACGGGCATGGATTCATTGTTGTAAATGACAAGCTGGAAACATCAGTTGCAGGAGTGTACGCATTAGGTGACGTGAAAGGCGGTCCCGCATTTACACATATCTCTTATAACGATTACATAGTAGTATCAAAAAACTTATTAGAGCAGGCAAACGTATCTATATCGGGAAGACCCATACCGTATTGCATGTTTACAGATCCGCAGCTTGGGAGGATAGGGCTGACTGAAGATGAGGCGATAAAAAAAGGATTGAAGATAAAAGTAGCAAAGTTGCCAATGACGAAAGTAGCAAGAGCAGTGGAAACAGGGGAAACAAAAGGATTGATAAAAGCTGTTGTGGATGCAGATAGTAAGAAAATATTAGGAGCAGCTGTGTTATCTGCCGAAGGAGGTGAGCTAATGACTGTACTGCAGATGGCGATGATGGGAGGTATAGGGTATGATAAAATAGCCGACACCATTTTTGCCCATCCGCTATATGCAGAATCATTGAACAATTTATTTATGAACCTGGATAATTAACTAATGGTAGTAGTTAAGCATGTAAGTAAATATTTTGGCAGCACAAAGGCTGTGGACGATATTTCCTTTGAAGTAAAAGAGGGGGAAAATTTTATATTGCTCGGTACGAGTGGTTGCGGCAAGACCACAACATTACGGATGATCAACCGGCTGATAGAACCAACAAAAGGGACGATCAGCGTAAATGGTGCAGATATTACTACGCAGTCTCCCGATAAATTGCGGCGGGGCATTGGATATGTGCTGCAGCAGAATGGACTCTTCCCACACTACACCGTGGCAGAAAATATTGCTACTGTCCCAAAGCTGATGAACTGGGACAAACAAAAGATCGTATCCCGCTCTAAGGAAATAATGCAGAAAGTACATCTCTCTTACGATAGCTATGCACATTGTTATCCTGACCAGTTGAGTGGTGGGCAGCAACAGCGTGTAAATGTGGCAAGGGCATTAGCTGCAGATCCCCCTGTATTGCTAATGGATGAACCTTTCGGTGCATTGGATCCTGTAACACGCTCAAATATCAGGAAAGAATTCAGTGAACTTGATGAGTTTAAAAGAAAGACCATACTTATGGTGACTCACGATGTGCAGGAAGCATTTGCTCTTGGAGATAAGATATGCCTCATGGACAAGGGCAAGATCATGCAGATCGGTACACCGGTAGAACTATTATTTCATCCTGCCAATGATTTTGTAAAAGATTTCCTTGCTGAACAATATTTACAACTGGCGCTAAGAACTACAACTATTAAAAATATATGGGAGCAGTTGAGCACTGTGACTGGTGATGCTGCACAAGACAATGCTATTAGCGTTGATACAAGCCTTTGGGAAATACTGGAGAGTGTCACAAAAAATGGTAACAAAAATGCCTTAATTATAAAGAATGATAAAAATGAACTAAGGCAACTAAAACCGGATGAGCTATTGAACGTTTTTAATCAATATAAAAACAACTGATCTCATGCCGGAGCAACAAAGCCTTTGGGAATTCGTCCGGCTGGAGTCTGATAAGCTATTGGATCAAACCATTACGCATATCGGGCTCACATTTATTTCATTGTTCATAGCAGTGATCATCGGTGTGCCATTAGGGATATTGATCTCAAAGCGGAAAAAGCTTGCTGGTGGCGTATTAGGGTTTGCTGGTATTTTGCAGACCATCCCAAGCATAGCATTATTGGGTTTTATGATCCCGCTGTTGGGTATCGGTCCTAAGCCTGCCATTGTAGCTTTGTTTTTGTACGCATTGCTTCCCATCATTCGTAATACTTATACGGGTGTCAATGGAGTGGATCCGTTTGTAAAAGAAGCAGCTAAAGGAATGGGCATGAGCAACAGCCAGGTGCTTTTTAAAGTGGAATTACCACTGGCAATGCCTGTGTTATTAGCAGGCATCAGGACTGCTACAGTGATAAATGTTGGAGTGGCAACACTTGCAGCATATATAGCCGCGGGAGGATTGGGAGAATTTATTTTTGGAGGTATTTCCCTGAATAATACCAACATGATCCTTGCCGGGGCGATACCTGCGGCACTGTTGGCCATCATCTTTGATTTTCTTCTTTCGCGTGCTCAAAAAATAAATCTTAAGAAGACACGAATTGGTTTGTGGAGTTTGCCTGTTATTATTCTCTTATTATCGTCGTTCTATTTACTGCCATCTGCTTATGGTGGGAAATTAATTGCAGGTTTTACTCCGGAATTTATGGGGCGTAAGGATGGGTATATCGGTTTGAAAGAAAAATATGGCTTGAAAATGCGCACCGTTGTGATAAACGATGCTGTAATGTATAAAGCTGCTTACGACAAAAAACTTGATGTGATAAGTGGCTATACTACAGATGGCAGGATAAAGGCCTTTGATCTGTTTGTATTGAAGGATGATAAAAGAATATTCCCGCCTTATGAGGCAGCACCCATCGTACGTAACGCAATACTAAAGCAATATCCTGAAATAGAGAGCGCTTTGAATTTACTCGCAGGCAGAATCAATGATTCGATAATGACCGAGCTTAACTATAGAGCAGATTATCTGAAAGAAGCACCTGAAAAAGTTGCAAAGGATTTTTTGATATCGCAGGGATTGTGGAAAGAACCACGAAATGGGAAAAAGGGCATAATACGTGTCGGCTCAAAAATATTTGACGAGCAGTATATACTTAGTAATATGTATTGTATGCTTATCAGAGGATATACAGACCTTGATGTAGCGACTAAGACAGGTTTAGGTGGAACAAAGATCTGTTTTGACGCAATGGCAAACAACCAGATAGACCTTTACCCGGAATATACAGGCACGGGTTTATTAGTGATCTTGCAAACACCGGAAGAAATAGTTAATAAATTGATAACCAGCAAAGAACAGGTATATGGATACGTTAAAGATAATTTCAACACCCGTTATGGCATTAGGTGGCTCAAGCCTATTGGGTTCAATAATGCTTATGCACTGATGATGCGAAGAAAACAATCAGAACAATTAAATATCACTACAATTTCTGACCTTAAAAATTATCTCGATAAAAAATGACGCTACTGGAAGCATATAAAAAAGTGAGGGCCCGGTCTGAGCAGATATGCAAACCGCTCAAAACTGAGGACTATGTAGTTCAGCCTGTGGCAGATGTGAGTCCTCCTAAATGGCACTTGGGTCATACTACATGGTTTTTTGAGACTTTTTTGCTTATCCCTAACCTTAAGGATTATAAGGAGTACGATCCAAACTACAATTTTGTCTTTAATAGTTATTACGAAACAATAGGAGCACGGGTCATTCGCACAGATCGTGGTAACCTGAGCAGACCATCGGTAGATGATATTTATAAATATCGTGCACATGTGGATGAAGCAATGCAAAAACTGATACGGCAGGAAGTTGGCAAAAAACTCTCAGCAACAATCGTCCTTGGCTTAAATCACGAAGAGCAGCACCAGGAATTATTATGTACTGATATTAAGTACATACTGGGACATAATCCTCTTTTCCCCATTTATGCTGATGAAGACAAAAACGCGCATGGTAAATCAAAGCAGTCTTCACGATTTTTAAAAATGAAAAGTGGGTTGTTTGATATCGGCTATAAAGGAAAAGGTTTTTGTTTTGACAATGAATTAGCAAATCATAAAGTCTGTTTACAGGATTTTAAGATATCGGAAGGGTTGGTTACAAATGCGGATTATTTACAGTTTATGGAGAAGGGCGGCTACGAAGATTTCAGGCATTGGCACGCAGAGGGTTGGGATTGGGTAAAGAGCAATCATATCAAATCGCCTCTTTACTGGCATATGATTGAGGGGGAATGGTATAACTACACATTGAGTGGATTAAAGAAAGTAAGGCATGAAGAGCCGGTCTGCCATGTGAGTTTTTATGAAGCTGCTGCTTATGCCTCATGGAAAGGAATGCGCCTGCCAACAGAATTTGAATGGGAAGCAACAGCAAAACATTTTGATTGGGGTAAGCGATGGGAATGGACAGATAGCGCCTATTTGCCTTACCCCGGATTTAAAAAAGCTGATGGTGCGATAGGCGAATACAATGGCAAATTTATGATAAACCAAATGGTACTAAGGGGAGCATCTGAAGTGACATCCCCGGGACATAGCAGAATTACATACAGAAACTTTTTTCATCCATATCTGCGCTGGCAATATACAGGCATCAGATTGGCTCAATAAACGCAAAAATTTATGAATCAATTTTTTCAGGACGTATGGCGAGGGCTTAATGCAACTCCAAAATACCTGGAATCGAAATATTTTTACGATGAAAAAGGCGATAAGCTTTTCCAGGAAATAATGGAATGCCCTGAGTATTATCTTACCAGGTGTGAGTTAGAAATTTTCTCAAAGCAGACATGCCATTTGGCTGATAGCATTTTACACTCCATAAAAGACTTTGATGTAGTGGAGCTTGGTGCAGGTGACGCAACAAAATCATTTTATCTGCTGCAGCATTTGTTGGAGAAAGGTTTGGATTTTACTTATTATCCAATTGATATTTCCTCAAATGTTATTTCAAATCTGCATAAACAGTTGCCTCAACGGTTGCCTGGTCTGCAGATACATGGTCTTAATGGGGAGTACTTTAATATGCTTGAGGAGGTAAAATCCATATCGAACAGAAACAAGGTTGTGTTGTTCCTTGGTTCGTCTATTGGCAATATTCCTTTTGAGCAAACAACCGGTTTTCTAAATTGTTTGAAGGAACATTTGATACCCGGAGATTTAATGCTGATCGGATTCGATTTGAAAAAAGACGCTGCAACAATCCTTGCAGCATACAATGATAAAGGAGGTATTACCAGGGAATTCAATCTTAATTTATTAAGAAGAATCAATCAGGAATTGGATGCCGACTTTGATCCTGATCTTTTTGAACATTGCCCTGTTTATGATGAGGCAACAGGTGCATGTAAAAGCTATCTGAAAAGCATAAAGCAGCAACGTGTTCGTATTGGAGAAGTAGGTTGGGTGCATTTTATGGAAGGCGAAACGATTTTTATGGAAATATCTCAGAAGTATACGGTAGAGCAGATAGATAAGCTGGCTGCCGATGCAGGTTTCAAGCCTGTGAAGTATTTTTATGATTCTCAGAATCGTTTTTTGGATGCTATATGGCAGTTAGAGAACAATGGATAGCTTTAATATTTAATAGTTAAGATGATTCATCTTTTTAGCCCTTTAAAGATCAGGGATATAGAATTTAGAAATCGTATTGTGGTGTCTCCCATGTGCGAATATTCAAGTGAGGACGGTTTTGCAAACGACTGGCATTTAGTGCATTTAGGAAGCAGGGCGGTAGGGGGCGCAGCATTGATCTTTACTGAAGCCACTGCAGTATCTCCGGAAGGCCGCATTTCTCCATTCGATCTGGGTATTTGGAAGGATGAGCATATAGACATGCTGCAGCGAATAGTCAATTTTATTCATCAGCAGGGTGCTGTTGCCGGAATGCAACTGGCACATGCAGGCAGAAAAGCATCAGTAACCCAACCATGGAATGGTGATAGGCTTATCCCAGTATCCGAAGGTGGCTGGATACCTGTTGCGCCAAGTGCTATTCCTTTTTCCTCTGACCATGCTATACCAATTGAATTAGATCGGGACGGAATGGATAAAGTAATAAACGATTTTAAGAATGCTGCGGGAAGAGCCCTAAAAGCGGGTTTTAAAGTAATAGAAATACATGCTGCTCATGGCTATCTTATTAATGAATTTCTTTCCCCGCTGAGTAATAAACGTAATGATGACTACGGAGGCTCATTTGAAAATCGTATTCGCTTCCTTTTACAAATAGTCGCTGCCATACGAACTGAATGGCCTGAAAAATATCCACTGTTTGTGCGGATATCAGCCAGCGATTGGGTAGATGAAGGCTGGAGAATTGAAGATTCAGTGGCATTAGGAAATATTTTAAAAGATAAAGGGGTTGATTTAATTGATTGCTCTTCAGGTGGGGTTATTCCGGGGGTAAAAATTCCTGCGGCGCCGAGTTACCAGGTGCCTTTTGCCGAGGCAGTAAGAAAAGGATCAGGCATAATTACCGGAGCAGTTGGTATTATTATAAAAGCCGACCAGGCTGAATCAATCCTTTCCGATGGCCGGGCAGATATGATTGTTATGGCCCGTGAATTATTACGCGACCCTTATTTTCCTATTCATGCAGCCAAAGAGCTAAACTATGATATAAAATGGCCCGTGCAATATGAAAGGGCGAAAAGGAAATAAGCAATCTATATTTGTTTTTAATTAATTTATTATTTTTTTTGCTTCGGCTCCTAACTATTGCAATACTCTTTTATTAATCTTACTTTTAGAATATTAGTCTAAATTCGAAAAACATTTTTCTGTTTAGCGAGCATTTTTTTAGAGGACATTTAATAGATAAGCCTTTGTTTGAAATAATAGCAATAGGAGGTTCCGCCGGTAGTTTGCCGGTGTTGATGAATATACTAAAGGTCTTGCCTGATAATTTCCCAACTCCTATCGTCATTATTGTACATCGCCTAAAAAACGCATTCAGCGAAATGGACAAAATATTATCCTTGAATTTTAGACCCTTCAGACTTTATGAACCGGAAGATAAAACTCCAATTGAAAAAAATCATATTTATCTTGCGCCACAAAATTATCACCTGTTGGTAGAAGAAGATAAAACATTTAGTCTCGACTATTCTGAATTAATTAACTATACGCGTCCTTCTATAGATGTAAGCTTTAATAGTATTTCTTACGTATATCATGATAAAGCATTGGCAATTTTGTTAAGTGGTGCAAATAGAGACGGTGCGGAAGGGATAAATAATATAATACTAAATGGAGGTACAGGCATTGTACAAAATCCTGAAACGGCCGAATACACAGCAATGCCTCAATCTGCGATCAATAAAAATGAGCATTTAAAAATTCTTTTTCCAGAACAAATTATTGACTTTATTAGTTCTCTTCATAACTAACATATACTTGATGGTAGCTACAAAACAAAAAGACTTTACAATACTTTTAGTTGATGACAGAAAGGAGAACCTTATGGTGTTGGAGGATTTGCTCCAGGCAGAGGGGCGTTGTTTTATAAAAGCTGATTCAGGTAGGGATGCCTTGCAAATGATAAAGCAAAATAACGATATTGGGTTAATTCTGTTGGATGTGCAGATGCCTGATCTAAATGGCTTTGAAGTTGCAAGAGTACTAAAGGCGGACCGTGCTACGCAAAATATTTCCATCATATTTGTTACTGCCATCAGTACAGAACAACAATATGTTTTAAAAGGCTTTGAAGAAGGAGCGGTTGATTATTTGCAAAAACCTTTGGACCTGAATATCGCAAGAGCTAAGGTAAATGTATTTGAGAAGCTTTATTTCTATCAGCAGGGGTTAAAGAACGCGCTGGATGAAAAGGAAATTATCAATAAGCAACTTGAGCGCTTTGCCTATATAGTAGCTCACGATCTCAAATCTCCTTTATCCGGTATTTACTCATTGTTATCGCTTTTAAAAACAGATGAGCGATTGTGGATGATGAAGGATGTAATGGAGTATGTAGACATTATTTCAAATACCACATCTTATTTGTCCGGTATGATTGCCTCTATACTGGAGTATGCAAGGCAGAGTGAAGAGCAGCAGAATGTAGAAAATGTGGACGTGCATGAATTGATATCTGAGGTATCACATTTGTTATTGCCTGCAAATAATGTCAATATAAAGGTAGAGAACGATCTGCCGGTCATCAAAACAAAAAAGCTGAAGTTGCTGCAGGTATTCCAAAACCTGATAAGCAATGCTATAAAATATAATGATAAAGCAAACACAGAGATCTTAATAGGCGCTAACGATAAAGGTGAGTTTTATGAGTTTTATGTAAAAGATAATGGGCCAGGCATAGAAGAAAACGATGTGCAGCGGGTATTCAAATTGTTTGAGGTGGGAAATAACAGGCTGAATGATGGAGACAGCACAGGGATAGGGTTAAATATATTCAAAATGTTAGTTGAAGAGCAGGGAGGAGAAGTAAAGGTGGATTCCATTTTAGGCGAAGGGAGTACTTTTTTCTTTGAATGGAAAAAAAGGATTTAATTCGTGGAATAGTGAAATATAGTTTTGGATAAAATATTCGTAATTATCTCTCCCGGATTTCCTGCAAATGAAGCTGATACAACATGTCTGCCCTTTGCACAGTCGTTTATTAAATCACTGAATAAAAATTTCCCTTCATTAAAAATAATTGTGCTTTCTTTTCAATACCCTTTTTTTAAGGGTATGTACCAGTGGAATGGCAATACTATAATCAGCTTTTATGACAAGGGGAAAGGAAAAATTAAACGTTTCCTTTTTTGGCGCAAAGTATGGAGACAGCTTAAAAAAATAAACAAAGAAAATACTGTTGTCGGATTGTTTAGTTTCTGGTGTACAGAATGTGCATTTATAGGAAAATATTTTGGCTGGTATTATCATATTCCTCATAAGACCTGGATAATAGGCCAGGATGCTAAAAGAGATAATAAATATGTTAAGCTTATCAGGCCAAGAGCAGAAAACCTTGCCGCAATGTCTGATTTTTTGGTAGAGCAGTTTTTTAAATCTCACGGTATTAGAGCTAAATATGTAGTTCCAAACGGTATTGACTTATCGGAGTTCACGCCTTACAATGGACAAAAAGACATTGACGTATTAGGTGCGGGCTCATTAATACCCTTAAAACAGTATAATATATTTATAGACGTTGTAAGCAAGTTAAAATATCAATTGCCCGGAATTAAAGCCATCCTTTGTGGCAGAGGGCCTGAAGAAGAAAATCTAAACCAAAAGGCTAACGATATGCAGCTTGATAACAATATTTCTTTTCAAGGTGAAATAGAGCATGCCGAAACCTTAAAATTGATGCAGCGAACAAAAATATTCTTACATCCATCATCTTATGAAGGATTTAGCACAGTTTGTCTTGAAGCATTATATGCTGGCGCCCATGTAATTAGTTTTTGTAAACCAATGTCGAAAGAAATAAAAAACTGGCATATCGTAAAAAATGATGATGAAATGGTAAAAAAAGCACTGGAATTACTGACAGATACACAAACCAAATACGAGCGGGTACTTGTTCAATCAATGGATGATTCAGTAAAAGCTATTATGAAATTATTTGGCTGCTAATGCCTTGCAGATACTGTATATTCTATTTGCGATAGCTTTGAAAGACAGCTCGCTTTCGAAGTGATTTGCTATCGCGGCCGATAGTTCTCTTCGTTGTATTGTTTCGGACTTTTTTAATGCTTCAAATAAGCTATCAACATTGCCCGGTTCAAATAATATGCCTAATTGTCCATCAACTGTAATTTTTCTAAATGCAGGAATGTCTGTGACAATTGGAATACAATCGCACGCAATTGCTTCCAGCACTGCAAGGCCTGTACTTTCTTCATGACTTCCAGATATATAAAAATCAGCTGCACTATACCAATATGGGAGATCTTCATTTGCAATTTTGCCGACCAAGTAAACGGCCTTTTTTAAAAGATCGCTTTGGTCGATTAGTTTCTTTATATCTGGTAAAAGATCTTCTGTTTGATAAATAAAGTAGAGTTTAGCCAAAGGGTTAACTTGTAAATATTTATCAAATCCTTTTAATACAGTCAAAGGGTCCTTATTTTCATTCAGCCTGCCGACCCATAAAAAGTTATAGTTATTAGTTAGTCCCAATTTTGTTTTACTGCTTTCCTTTTCTTTTCTTGTTTGAAGAGCAGATACTTCAAATACTTCATAGCATTTACTAACCTTTTTAATGATCTTTTTATCCAGCCACTCTTTTGCATTATCCAGAGAAGTAAAGAAGTAGGCATCTATTGCTTTGTCCGCCAGTTTATTGAATATTCTTTTTCGCTTAAATGGAGTATCTGTATGGTATTGTGCCATAATAACCGCATTCCTACCGGCAACAAGTCTCAAAAATATCGTCTGTAGAGGGAAACCTAATCCCTGTACCAATATAAAGTCAGGTTTTTGTTTTTTTACATATTGCAATGTTTTGAATGGAATATGCCAAAAATTGTTGCGGCTTTTGAAAAATGTATAACGTACTTCATTAATGATCCTTTCCCCTTCATAATTTATGTGCTCAATGACATTTATCTGCAAATCATCTTTAATAAAATTCACATACCCATAGCCTCCCTTATGGCTATTTATAACTTCTTCAGGAATACTATATTCCGGAAGAAAGTTAAATGATATATCTATAAGCTTCAGGCTATTCTTGTTTTTCAGAGTACATGTATTAAAAATGGAAAGTAACGATTTTTTAAACCCATTTCAGGAAAACTTCTTCCCATTTGACATACATTTCCTTCCATTTGAGATAGTCTTTACTGTGCTTGGATTATTAATTTAATATCTTTAAATTCCCTCACCATGGCCAAAACAAAGAAAATAATAGCGTGCAATTCTTTTTACAATATCATTGCTGATGATTATAATAGCCGGCTCACAGAATCAGATAATAATGTAAGAAAAGTTGTAAGCCTCACATTTAAAAGATATGTAAAGGAAGGAAATGTTCTGGACTTTGGCGGAGGAACAGGACTTGATTTGCAATGGTTGCAGGATTCTGGATATAAAGTTTTTTTTCTTGAGCCATCTGTCAATATGAGGGCAGTAGCAAAAAAAAATACATTAAATCATACTGCAATAGTCTTTGTTGAAAATAATACAGATTTTAGTAAATGGTCACCGGAACATTTACCCTTCGATGGGAAAGTGGAGGGGGTATTAGCGAATTTTGCAGTTTTGAATTGTATTAAAAATATTGATGAATTTTTCAGTCAGGTGGCATT
>DATNFP010000060.1:0-4022 GCA_035606335.1 Flavipsychrobacter sp.
AGTGTGCACAAAGGTCAATTACTTGTAAAGATCAACGCGGCTATTTATAATTCTATGGTTAGCCAGGCAGAGGCTTCTATGGAACAGTCGAAAGCAAGTGCCAGCAACGCAAAAGAAATGATGGCGCAGGCAGAATCGCAATACGATCTGGCGCTTGAGACATATAATCGTAACAAAAAGCTTTATCAGGATAAGGTTATTTCTGAATTGGAGTTTCAGCAGGCTGAGGCTTCCTGGAAAGGGGCAAAAGCGGCCTATGACGCTGCAAAAGCCAGTACATCGGGTGGCATGTATGGCGTTAAGGCTTCTGAAGCAAATCTTTCACAGTCACAGGAAACACTTCTTAAAACAACGATCGTAGCACCTACGTCCGGCATAATCTCACAGTTAAATGTAAAAAAGGGTGAACGTGTGGTTGGTACAGCGCAAATGGCGGGTACTGAATTGCTTACAATTGCTGATATGAGCCGTATTGAAGTGCGCGTTGATGTAAGTGAAACAGATATAGCCAAAGTAAGAATAGGAGACACCACAACTATTGAAGCCGATGCGTACAGAAATAAGAAATTTACCGGTGTAGTTTCTAAAATAGCTGTATCAAGCTCTTCTTCGAGTAGTCTGACAACAACTACAAGCACTACCGATCAGGTAACTAATTATACAGTTCATATACTTATTCTTCCATCAAGCTATGCCGATCTGGCCGCGAAAATGCCCAAGGGTAAATTTCCATTCAAACCCGGGATGTCTGCCTCTGTAGAGATTCAGACAAACCGCCAGTATAATATTCTTTCTGTCCCGGTAAACGCAGTAACAACACGCGATTGGCCTGACAGCATAAAAACAAAAATTAAAAATAACCCTGACCTTGAAAATAATGATGTAAGACAAGTTGTTTTTGTTTACAATCCTAAGACTCAGCAGGTACAGTTGAGAGATGTAAAGACAGGCATTCAGGATAATCAATATATACAGATCACAAGTGGTCTGCAGGAAGGTGAGCAGGTAGTAATAGCACCTTATGGAGCTATTGCCCGCATACTTGCCGATAAAACGAAGGTAACAGTAGTAAGTAAGGACAAGCTGTTCGAATCGAAGTCAGACTAAACATCATTTATTAATTTTCTCACATTGAGTAGCAAATTACTTGGTAAAATTGGTATTATAGGTAATGGCAGTTGGGGTACTGCTATTGCTAAAATATTAACTGATAATAATAAATCAATTCATTGGTGGGTGCGGGATGAGGAAACTGTAAATCATTTGCAAAAAAGGCATCACAATCCAAGGTATCTTACATCCGTAAGATTTTTGCCTGAAACGATTTATCCCACAAATGATCTTAAAAGCGTATTAGATAATTGTGATACTGTAATTGTGTGTGTACCGTCTGCGTATGCGCAGCAAGTGATGGAAAGTGTTGATAAAAGCCTGTGGGCTGATAAAAAAATTATTTCTGCAATTAAGGGTATTTTGCCTGGGGTAAAGCTGTTACTTAATGATTACCTTGTTGAACACTATCAATATGATATAAACAGCTATGCGGCTATTACGGGGCCTTGTCACGCCGAAGAAGTCGCTGACGAGCGGTTGTCTTATCTTACATTTTCCGGGCTAAGTGATAGCCTTACCTGTTCTGTAGCAGATGCATTTAATAATACCTACATTAATACTACTTCCAATCATGATATCTGGGGGGCACAATTTGCGGCTGTATTAAAAAATATATATGCTATCGGAGCGGGTATAGCTCACTCATTAGATTATGGTGACAACTTCTTAAGTGTATACATTACTAACTGCTACCGTGAAATGTATCATTTTCTGCAAGCTCATTTCGAAAAAGTACATCCGTCTAATGAGCAACCGGATTTTCATACCAGTGCATATCTCGGTGATCTGCTTGTTACCAGTTACTCACTACATAGTCGCAACCGCACTCTTGGTACAATGATCGGTAAGGGCTATTCCGTAAAAGCAGCAATCCTTGAAATGAGTATGGTTGCGGAAGGTTATTATGCGGCCAGAGGAATGCAGGAAATAGCAAAGTCATTCGCGATTGATATTCCCATAGCTACTTTTATGTATAAGACACTTTGGGAAAATATGCCTGCAGCAGACATGTTTCTGCGACTTGAAAAATTGCTCTCATAGACTCAGTTATGGCTTTAAAAAAATGAGCAAGGATCGCTTGCTCATTTTTTTATAATTATTTAAGCTGATTATTTAATTGTGTATTTCCATTTCATTTATCAAGTTATCTGCGTGTCCCATTTTATCAATTACAAATAATATAAAACGAATATCACAAACAATAGTTCTCTTGTATTTTTTATCAAAAGCAATATCACCACTCATGGCTTCCCAGTTACCATCAAAAGCAGCGCCTATCAGCTCGCCATGTCCATTTATTACTGGGCTGCCTGAATTTCCCCCCGTAATATCATCATTAGTAATAAAATCTGTGTGTAACGTTCCATCTGCGTCTGCCCATCTGCCATAATCTTTTTTGTTGTAAAGGTCAATTAACTGTTGTGGCACATCAAATTCATCATTACCCGGTTTGTATTTTGCCATTAGGCCATCAAGTGTGGTGAAGTAGTTGTCATGTACAGCATCCTGAGGATCGTAACTAAGTACTTTACCATAGGTAATTCGCATAGTAGAATTTGCATCAGGATAGAAAAGCTTATCAGGTTTCATCTGCATCAGGGCATGCACATACTCTTTTGATAAAGGTGCTTTTTTACTTGCAAAGCTATCTACAACAGGCAGATAATTTTTTGTATAGTTACGTGTAAAGCTTATTCCATATTCTGCTGCGGCATCCTTTTCAATTTCTTTTTTAGTTGGGTTCTTACAGAAAGCATTGAATTTATTACTATCGATCATGAAGGTGTTTTTCATCACATAGTCGGCATAGTCTTCGTAGGTCTTATCACTATTGTCTTTGCCATATTTTTTGAAGATCACTTTTTGATAGACATCTGGCAATTGATCTTTGGGTATGTTCTGGTAATACATTTTTGCCATTTCGGCAAGCATGTCTTTTTCAGTTCCATAATCAAACTCTTTCATCAATTGTTTACGGCCAACCTTTAATAACTTAATATAACCTTGGATAGTATCTTTATTTTTCTCTGGCTCATCGAGTAATTTATCTAATGGTTCGAGAGCTGCCCCAAGCCTTGCAACAGCAGATGCTCTGAAACACTCGGAATAATATACGGAGTGCTTTGCGTATGGTGCGTAGCCAGCATATATATCTGCAAAGCGGTTCATCAAGTCAACATCTTTTGAGTCATTTTCCTGTGCCCATTTGGTAAAAGCATCTTCCTGCTTTTTCTTTTTATCTACCACATGCAACCGTTGTAACTGTTCTGTCTGGCCAATGTAATACTTCCAGTAATTTGAGATACGCGCATAGAGTGAGGTAAGCTGCAGATAAACTGCTTTGTCCTGGTTCATATGTTTGCGCATAATAGACAGGCGCTTATCGCGTATACTGACGATAGAAGGGTTAATATCGCTTATAGACAGATCCACACCGTATGAAACTTCATAACGATTGGTACGTCCTGGATAACCGAATATCATTGCATAATCTCCTTCATCCTCTCCTTTGATAGATATCGGTAAAAACTTTTTAGGCTTGTAGGGGACATTATCGGGAGAGTAGGGAGCAGGCTCATTGTCTTTGTTCGCATATATGCGGAACATAGAAAAATCGCAAGTGTGGCGTGGCCACATCCAGTTGTCAGTATCCCCGCCGAACTTGCCTAAAGATTTTGGAGGAGTACCAACCAGGCGTACATCCGTATATCTTTTGTATGTGATCAGGATATATTGGTTGCCGTTAAAAAAGCTGGAAACAACTGCTATGTATTTGCCATTTTGTTTTTCACGATTCTCTATTGTTTTTCTTATTTCAGCATATTTTTTGTCAAAGTCTTCTCCTTTTGCATCACCTACAGCTTTCATTATCTCATCTGTTACGTCTTTCATCTGTTGCATAAACAGAA